>JAVJVN010000013.1 GCA_040221055.1 Rhodothermales bacterium
TTTTGTGTGTTTGGTTTTTTTTTTTTTCTCGGCCGCCCCTGGCCTGGGCCAACCTGGTCCTTATAAATCCAACGAACCCGAGCCTTTGTTCTCCCCATGCCCGAAAACCCTCGAATCACCTCTATGAATAACTCCACGAGCGGTGATTTTCCGGTTTTGCGGACCTTTTGTTATCTCCATGGAACTCCTTATTGGTGCGGAATCGCAGATTTTCGGGGCCTCCGATACACCTCTATGAATAACTCCACGAGCGGTGATTTTCCGGTTTTACGGACCTCGTGAGCCGCAGGCGAGGGCCGGCCGCAAAACCGGATAAATCATCCGCTCAAAACTCACCCGCACCCGGACGTATTCCCGCAGTTCGGGCAGGAGTAGCACGCCCCCGCGCGGACCGTGATGCTGCCGCAATTGGCGCACGGAGGGGCATCTTCCTGGTTGTTGAACGTCAGCGTCTCCGTCTCGGTATGCGTGACCGTGGTCGTCTCCGTGGACGTGTGCTTCAGGAACAGGTCCACCGTGTTGCCGACCAGTGGGTCCACCTCCTGCTTCGGAGCCGAGAACATGTCGATCTGTTCCAGGTCCACCGCAGGCTCATTGGCCACAGGCTCTTCCTTTACCGGCTCCTCCTTCGGAATGCCGAGGAACTTCAGCGACAGGTAGCGGAAGATGTAGTCCATGATGGACTTGGCAATCGGGATCTGCCGGTTGTTCGTGAACCCGTTCGGTTCGAAGCGCATGTGCGAGAACTTGTTGCACAGGTCTTCCAGCGGCACGTTGTACTGCAGGGCAATCGAGATGGACGTCGCGAACGCATCCATCAATCCCGAGATCGTGGAGCCTTCCTTGGCCATCGTAATGAAGATCTCGCCCGGCATGCCGGAGTCGGGATACATGCCGATGTGCAGATAGCCTTCGTGTCCGGCAATCGAGAACTTGTGCGTCATGGACGGACGCTCATCGGGCAGGCGATGGCGCTCGGCGCGGTGGATGACCCGCTCCACGACCTTTTCGACAATGCGGACTTCCGGCTCTTCCCCGGCCATGCCGTCGCCGGATGCCGCTACCGCTTCCTTGTTCTTGGTGTTGCCACCCTGTGAGGTGGACAGCGGCTGGCTGCGCTTCGAGTTCTCGCGGTAGATGGCGATGGCCTTCAGCCCGAGCTTCCAACCCTGCGTGTAGGCATCGGAAATCTCTTCGACCGTGGTCGTCTCCGGCATGTTGACCGTCTTGGAGATGGCCCCGGAAATGAACGGCTGCGTCGCCGCCATCATCTTGATGTGCCCCATGTGATGGATGGAGCGGGTCCCCTTGAACGGCTTGAAGGCACAGTCGAAGACGGGCAGGTGCTCGTCCTTCAGGCCCGGGGCTCCCTCGATGGTGTCATTCTCTTCCACGAAGGCCAGGATTTCCTGGATCTGCTTCTTTTTGTAGCCGAGGCGCGAGAGGGCCTCGGGCACCGTGCGGTTCACGATCTTCAGCATGCCGTCGCCCTTGCCGGCGAGCAGCTTGTATTTGACAAGGGCAATGTCGGGCTCCACGCCGGTCGTGTCGCAGTCCATCATGAATCCGATGGTCCCCGTCGGGGCCAGAACCGTGGACTGCGCGTTGCGGTAGCCGTACTGCTCGCCGAGCTCGACCATGCGGGCCGCGGACTCGTGTGCCGCCTTCAGGAGGTGTTCCGGGCAGCTGGCATCAATAGTGTTCACTGCATCGCGATGCATGCGCATGACCTCCAGGAACGGCTCGCGGTTCTCCGCAAATCCGTCGAACGGTCCGATCTTCTTGTTCGCGGCGATTTCGGCGCTCCGGGCGTAGGCTTCGGAATGCTCGATGGCCATGATGGCACCGGCCACGGCGCGGCCTTCGTCGCTGTCGTAGGGCAGACCCATGGACATGAGCAGGGCGCCGAGGTTGGCAAAGCCGAGACCCAGCGGGCGGAACAGATGCGAGTTCTCGGCCACCTTGGCCGACGGGTAGCCGGCGTTGTCGACCAGGATTTCCATGGCCGTGATGAACACCCGGCTGGCAGCGCGGAAGCGCTCCACGTCGAACACGCCGTTCTCATCCTGGAACTTGCGCAGGTTCAGGCTGGCCAGGTTGCAGGCCGAGTTGTCCAGGAACATGTACTCACTGCACGGATTGCTCGAATTGATCGCATCCGTGTTTTTGCAGGTGTGCCATTTCTGGATGGTGTCCTCGTACTGGACGCCGGGGTCGCCGCACACGTGCGTACCTTCCGAGATCTTCTCGAGGACGGCCGATGCGCTCATCGTATCGACCGTCTCCCCCGACTTCACGGACCGGAGTGCATAGTCGGTGCCGGCATCGGCCGCTGCCATGAACTCGTCCGTTACGCGAACCGACTGGTTCACATTCTGGAAAGCCACGCTGCCGTAGGCCGGGCCGTTGAACGATCCATCGTATCCCTGTTCAATGAGGGCCCAGGCTTTCTTCTCTTCCTCCTGCTTGGCCTCCACGAACTCCATGATGTCCGGATGCCAGACCTTCAGGGTCTGCATGATGGCCGCGCGGCGGGTCTTGCCGCCCGACTTGATGGTGCCGCCCGTGGCATCCTGCACCTTCATGAAGGAGACCGGACCGGATGGCGTGCCGCCACCGGACAGTTTTTCGCGGGAGGAGCGCAGTTTCGACCAATCGGCGCCGACGCCCGAGCCGAACTTGAACAGCCGGGCGCTTTCGCCCATGAGTTGCCAGATGTCGTCAATCGAGTCGTTGACCGAAATGATGAAACAGGCCGATGCCTGCGGGCGCACGTAGGGATCCACCGGCACCACCTTGCCTTGCTTCTCGTCCCAGCCGAAAATGGTCTTCCCGCCCGTGTCCTTCACGCCGTACTGGTGATGCAGGCCGACGTTGAACCAGACCGGGCTGTTGAAGGCGCCGTACTGATTGACACACAGCCACGTCAGGTCGTCATAGAATCGCTCACCGTCCTCCTTCGTGGCGAAATAACCCTGCTCCGTGCCCCAATCCGAAATGGTCCGCGTAACCCGGTGGACCAACTGGCGGAGCGAATGCTCACGGCCGCCCTTGGACGGGTCCTTTCCGTTCTTCGAAAGCTCCCCGTAGAAGTACTTGCTGGCCACCACATTCGTGGCCAACTGACTCCACGTGACCGGGAATTCGACGTTCTTCTGTTCGAAGATGGCCGTTCCCGTGTGATTCTTGATGACGGCGTCGCGTGTGTCCCAGGCAAGGGAGTCGAAAGGGTCCTGGCCTTCCGTGGAAAAAACGCGGTCGATGGAGAGTCCTTTGGAGAGTTCGGAGGTGCGGGCTTCGGGCATGGCAAATGACGGTTGATGCGTGCAGATCTCAGGGTGGGAGCATCCGTGGGGGCCGCCGAAAAATAACGGTCTATGGGGGGTATCCATAAACCGTTTCGTACAAGGCGGTGGTGGGTGCGGTTACCAATAAACCGTGGGATTGACCGTTTTGCAAGTAGAAATTGTCCACATCCTCATATTGGGTGCATCATGGACAAAGTGGCGTTTTCACCCCCTTTAGAGCCGCTTTTTTCATACATATGGGCGTGTGGGGGAGCCCCGGAATCAGGGCTTATGACCTGTCTTCCACGGAGGTTGGGGGGTTATCCACACGTCGGGTCCGGACGCGTGCAAAAAAGCCCGTTTTCAGGCACAATAACGGACATAGCACAAAATGAGGCCTTCACGCGATCTTGCCGTCCGTCCGGAAGAACACATGGCCGATGTCGTGGTACAAGTGGACTTGATCATTCTGAAGACCAGCCAACAACATGGACCAAAACGAGCGCAGCGCGTATCCACACCCGGGAGACTTCAAGGTCATGCGTCCCGAGTACTCCGAGCCCGAGGACGGTTACGTCACGGCCGAGATCATCATTACGCCGTTCAAGGTGTCCGGGACAAGTGTTACAAAGGCTGGAGCCCGCCGGGCTGCCCTGTACGAAGCGGAAAAGACGTACAAGGAATACCATCCCTCCTACCGGATAGACAATCCGTACCCGGACACGTTCGTGGACCAGGACGGCCAGCAGTGGAAGCGCAATTCCTTGCTCATGCAAGAGAAGCACGGCGACTATATGTTTGTCGACGCGGATGGGGAGGAAGATTACGCCGATATCGAGCAGATGCTCGCCTGGGACGTTCGTCCCCAGGTTGAGGAGGACTGAGCTGAGCCGAGCCGCACGGGCTGGTCAAGAAAGGAGATCGTCCTTGATCTGCATCATGTAGGCGCGTGCGGCTTCGTACTCGTTCGGGATGTCGCCGTCCAGTATGGCTTCGCGGATGGCATTCTTGATGTCGCCCACGGCGCGCCCGGGCTTCAGGTCCAGGGTTTCCATGATCTCGAGGCCATCAATCGGCGGCTGGAAATTCCGCAGGTGGTCCTTTTCCTCCACCTCCCTGAATTTCTCCTCCACGCTGTCGAACGCCCGCAGGTAACGGCGCACCCGTTTCGGGTTCTTCGACGTGATGTCCGCGCGGACCAGCGTCATGAGGTCGTCGATTTCCTCGCCGGCGTCGAACAGCAGGCGCCGCACCGCCGAGTCCGTCACATCCTCGTCCACCAGCGATACGGGCCGGTGATGCAGACGCACCAGCTTCTGGACGTACTTCATGCGCTCGTCCGTCGGCAGGCGCAGGCGACGAAAGACGCCCGGCACCATGCGGGCCCCCCGCTCCTCGTGGGAGTGGAAGCTCCAGCCGATCCCCGGCGTGAAGCGCTTTGTGGCCGGCTTGCCGATGTCGTGGAGCAGCGCGGCCCAGCGCAGCCACTCGGTGTCTTCGGCCGGCCGGTCGGCAACGGCATCCACCAGGTTGTCCAGCACCTGCAGGGTGTGGAAGAAGTTGTCCTTGTGGCGCACGCCGTCCACCGTCTCGACGCCTTGCAGGTCTACGAGTTCGGGGAACACGCGGCCCAGCACGCCACACTCGTACAGCAGACGAAAACCCACTGAGGGCGTCCGGCAGGCCACGATCTTCTGCAGTTCGGTCGTAATGCGTTCCGGACTGACAATGTCCATGCGGGCGGCGCGATCCGCCATGCCCGCGAAGGTGTCGGGGTCGATTTCAAACGCCAACTGGGCGGCGAATCGCGCCGCCCGCACAATCCGGAGGGGATCGTCGTCGAAGGTGGTGACGGGATCGAGGGGTGTCCGGAGCACGCCCTTGCCCAGGTCCGACACGCCCCCATGCGGATCCACGAGTTCGCCGAACCGGTCGGGCCAGAGGTGGATGGCCAGCGCATTGATGGTGAAATCCCGCCGGAAGAGGTCGTCTTCCAGCGTGCCGGCCTCCACGTCCGGCTTGCGGGAGTCCCGGGCGTAGGATTCCTTCCGCGCCGCCACGAACTCCAGTACCAGTCCCCGCGCCCGGATGCCTGCGGTCCCGAAATTGGGGTACACGTTGGCGGTGACACCGCCGATTTCGTCCGCCACGGCGCGGGCCAGGCGGATGCCCGAATCCGGCCCGACCGTCACGAAATCGATGTCCGTGGTCGGTCGGTTCAACAGAACGTCTCGCACTACGCCGCCCACCGCGTACACGTCAATGGACAGGGATCGGGCCACCCGGCCCACATCCTTCAACAGGCGGGCATAGGGCAGTTCTTCAAAGAGGTGGCCAAGGGAAACGTTCATCCCCCCAAGTTACGAACCACGGCCCGTGCAATCCGACCCGGACCGGCCGCCCAGCCGGCATCCGTGCCGTGGAAATGGACCGTCCAGAATGCGGTGGAATCGATGCGCGTCCAGGTGGCGCCGTTGTCCAGCGTCCAGGCCGATCCCGTCGGCGCAACGCCTATGTACGCGCCACCAAGGCCCGGTATGGCCGATCCGCCGAAAATGGATCCGCCCAGCGGCGCCGACCCGACCAACGCCCAGGTCGCGCCGCCATCGTCCGTCACGGCGGCGTTGGCAAACACGGAATCGGGCTGTCCGAAATCGCCGCCGAAGATCATGCCGTTCGAGTCGGAATGCATGGACAGCGAGAAAATACCGGCTGTTCCGGCGTCACTGGGAATGGGCGACACGGTTTCTTCCCATGTATCGCCGTAGTCGGTCGTCCGGATTACCCGCGTATCCACGCCCGACGCCCCCGTCGTGAACCAGCCCAGTCCGCCCGGTCGCGTCACCACGCAGGTCCCACTCGCGGCGAAGGCACCCTCGCCCTCGCGCGCATCGGGAACCGTCGCCGGATCCAGGCGGCTCCAGGAAGCGCCGCCATCCAGGGTCCGCATGAGCGTGAACTCGCCCTCGAAACTGTCGCTGAACGCAAAGCCGCGCTCCGCATCCCAGAAGGACAGGCAATCGAAGAAGGCGTTCGGGTCCTCGTTCCGGAACGACACGTTCCAGGTGGCGCCGCCGTCATCCGTCCGGTAAATGCGTGAATCCGTGCCGTTGCCGATGGTGAGCGCATAGGCCACGTCCGCCGAAATCCCGTGGACGTCGCGGAACTGGAGCGAATCGGCCCCGGGCACCACGTTGATGTCCCATGTGGTCCCGCCATCCACCGTCCGACCCACGCGGCCGCCGGTACCGGCCACCCAGACCGTCTGCGCATCAACCGCATGCAGGCCAATGAATAACGCGGTCGAATCCTCGTACTGGGTTTCCCAGGCGAGGGTGGGCACGGCCGGGGACGCAGGATCGGCCGGTGCGCCGCATCCGGTGGCGACGACCATCGCGGCGAGGACGAGGGTGCGAAAACAGGCAGAAGAAGTCATGGCAGGCTCCGGGTGGGTTATGTGGGCCAAAGATACGTGTCTTCTGCGAACCTGCTCGCCCGGCGGCCGTAAGAGCCGCGAATCCCTAATCCAACCGACGTTTCCCGTGAAAAAGCTGCTCGTCGTCGTTTTCAGCCTGGGCCTCCTGGCCGTCGCTTCCGTGCTTCTGTTCACCAACGTGGACTCCTCAGCCGCCCAGACCAAAATGGTCGTTTACAAATCGCCGTCATGCGGATGCTGCACCACATGGGTCGACTACATGGTGGATGCGGGCTTCGAGGTGGAAGTGCACGACACCGACGACATGAACACGGTGAAGGCCGAGCACGGCGTGACCCGCAACGTGTCGTCCTGCCACACCGCGCTGATTGACGGATACGTGCTGGAAGGCCACGTTCCGGCCGAGGACGTCACGCGTCTTTTGGTCGAGCGACCGGCCGTTCTGGGCCTGGCCGTGCCGGGCATGCCCATCGGATCGCCCGGCATGGAGCAGGGTGACCCGGCCAACTACGACGACTACGACGTGGTCACGTTCGACGGCCAGGGCCGCACGGAAGTTTTCCGCCATGTGACCAACTGAGCGACGGTTCAGGGCAGCAGTTTCCGCACTTCGCTGACCGGCACGCCCTGGTTGGCGCCGCCGAATTCAGGCACGATGGCCGCGTTCACGGCCACGACTTCGCCCTGGGCGTTGAGCACCGGTCCGCCGCTGCCCCCGTGCGTGGTTGCCGCATCGTAGACCACGGCGGCCGACGTGATCTGGCCGACAATGCCCTCTGAAATCAACGGACCCATGTGCCCGCCGTCCGACAGCGCTGCTGCCACGTCCCAGAAGTCCGGCTGCGGCCGCCTGTCCAGCAGCGCATTGACAAAGACCGGATCGGTCCGGGCCAGGAGCGCACGGATGCCCGTCGGGTAGCCCAGGACCAGGACCCGGTCACCCAGCGCAGGGCCTGCCTCGGCCAATGGAATGGGGGGCGCCATCGTACTGTCGAGCTCCGACCGCAGGAGGGCCACGTCGGCCACATCGGAGGCCGTCGCCAGCGTCACGTCGAAAGCCTCGCCCCGTCCCGGCACATACCCGATGAGGCGGTGCATGAAGGGCGTCAACCCCGATTCCATGGCCCGGGCGGCCGCCGGATCGAACTCCCACGGAATGGCCACGTGGCGGTTGGTTACCAGCAGACCCTCGCCCGATACCACGAATGCCGTTCCGGTATACTGCTGGGTGAACACCGGGCCCTCGGCGGTGGGCGATGCCAGCGGTTGCCCGCGGGGATCGCGCAGCACGTTGCCGTTCGCATCCAGCATGAGGCGGAGTTCCCGACCCGATGGATCGCGGAACCCGTACGCGCCCTGCACGAACACAATGGACCCGGAAACCCGCTCCAGGATGGCGCCCATCGACGTGTTCTCAATGGCGCCCAGCCGTTCAGACGTGCTCTGGAGGTCGTCCCGCAACCGCTGGAGTTCCTCGGTGCTGACGGATCCCTCCGGCCGGAACAGGCTCAGGGCCTCCGCGAATTCGACGGACTGGTCCGAAATGGCCCGTTCAATCTGCAGCGTACGCAGGCCGAGCCACGCTACGGCCACCACCAGCAGCGCCAGGAGCACCGCCGACACCACGCGTGTCCCCGGCGCGCTCCGGGCAATCATTTCAATGGGCAGTTCCGTGGCAATCCGGGCAGCCACGCCCGCCGGCGTCGTCGAGCGGATGCGCGCCGCATCCACCGTATCGGACATCACATCGCGCAGCGACTTGAAGGTGGTCGTCCGGTCTACCGGAATATGCCGGTACCGCATGATCGGTCCGCCCTCGCCAAGCTCGATCAGGTCGCCGTCGGAGAGCATCCCCCCGGAAAACGGCCGGTCATTCACGCGCACCACGGCCGCCGGCTCGACGGCGAACAGGTAGTCATCCCCCTGGCGCGTGAGCGTTCCGTGGAACTCGTGCACCTGGGGTGCCAGCCGGGCCGGGAAGTGGATGGTGGCGTTCGCCCCGGTACCTATCAACTCCACGGATTCATCGAGACGCGTACGCGTGCCGCGATGCACCCCGTGCAGGTGGTCCAGGACGATGGCATCCATATCCGAGGGGGTCTAAAGCCGCCTTACGCGGATGTTGCGATACGCCACCGAGGTGTGATCCCCCTGCAATGCGATGTAGCCCTCGCCGGCCATGCCGTACGTTTCCGCCCACTGGGCCCACTTGCTGGCATCCCGGTCGGCCACCCACTGCTCTGAATGCAGCTCGTACTCCACGACTTTCTGCCCGTTCAGCCAGTGCTCCACGTGGTTGCCGTCCACCACGAGCCGCGCCGTATTCCACTCGCCGGCCGGCTTGTTGGCCCGGACGGACGGCACATGCACATCGTAGTTCGATCCGGCGCTGTTCTTGTTCGGCTCGCCGTCCGAGAAGTGCATGTCATCCAGCACCTGGTATTCCGGCCCGGACATCCACGGATAATCGTTGTCCTCGGTCACGCGGAACATGACGCCGCTGTTGCCCTCGGCGGGGACCATCCACTCGAACTCCAGCTCGAAGTCGGCGAAGGTCTCGCGGGTTACCAGATCATTGCCGGCCCCCGGGTCGTGCGCCACCATGGCACCCGTCGAATCGATCATCCAGCCCGCGGGCATGGCTTCCTGCTGATAGCCCCGCCAGGCGTCCATCGAGGTTCCGTCAAACAGCGTGATCCATTCGGTATCGCCCTGCACCATCGTGGAGTGGTCCATTCCGTTGGAAGTTTCGTTCGATGCGTCAGCGCAGCCGGCCATGGCCACCAGCACCGTGGAAAGAAGAAGTCGCGTCATGATGTTCAGGTGTATTCAGGGGTGAGGGTCTCGCGGATGCGCTCCAGCAGGGCCTTGGTCAACCGGATGCCTTCCGGCTCCGGCCGCTCCGTGCCTTCGTATTCAATGCCGACGTACGAGCGGTATCCGGCATCCAGGACAATCCGCATGAGGCGTTCGTAATCCTTGTCGCGTTCATTGCCCGCGTCGTCGAAGTCGTGGCTCTTGGCCGAGACGGCCTTGGCGTAGGGCATGAGTTCTTCCGTGCCCTGATAGATGTCGTACCATTCGCCCTCCGCAATCCGGAAATTGCCGAAGTCCGGGAGCGTGCCGCAGTTGGGGTGGTCCACCTGCTCCATGACCCCTGCCAGCCAGGCGCCGTTGGAAGACAGGCCGCCGTGGTTTTCCACGATTACGCCGATCTGATGCTCGGCGCCGAAGGTAGCCAGGCGGCGCAGGCCGTCGGCGGCCAGCGCCTGCTGCGTTGCATAGTCGCCTTCGCTTGCGGCGTTCACGCGGATGGAGTGGCATCCCAGGAACTTGGCCGCCTCCACCCACCGGTAGTGGTTCTCGACGGCCGTCGTCCGGGCGAGGTCATCCGGATCGCCGAGCCGCCCTTCGCCATCGCACATGATGAGGACGCTCGTCACGCCCTCGCCCTCGCAGATGGATTTCAGTTCGGTCAGGTAGGCCGTGTCGCGGGCCTTGTCCTTGAAGAACCCGTTCACGTACTCGATGGCATCAATCCCGTAATCGGCCCGGGCCACGCGCGGGAAGTCCAGGTTGGTCAACTCCCCGGCATAGAGCGCCTTGTGCAGGGACCACTCGGCCAGGGAAATCCGGAATATCGGGTCCTGGGCGGCCGCGCCGGCGGCGGCTGACGTTCCGGTGGAGGTCTGCCCTCCACACGCCAGCGGAAACACACTCGCCCCGATGACGGCGCCCGCCGAGCGCCGCACGAAATCGCGTCGGGTCATCATACCTTCACCTCACTCGTATCGACCTTGTCATTGAACAGCAGTCCGAACAGCACCATGATGGCGCCCGCAAACAGGGCGGGAATCCACCAGAACGAGGCCCACTCGGTGGCTTCGAGCGCGGTCGCGCCGTCCAGGAACGTGTTGAACACGTTCCCGGCCACCTGGGCGCCGATGAACATGCCCAGTCCGTAGGTGACCAGCACCAGCATGCCCTGCGCCTGGCCACGGATGGCGGCGGTCGACTTCTTGTCGACATAGATCTGGCCGGTCACGAAGAAGAAGTCGTAGCACACGCCGTGCAACAGGATGCCGAAGGCAATCATCCAGAACAGGCCGTCCGGGGCTGCCAGCGCGAACAGCGCGTAACGGAGCACCCATGCGCCCATGCCCACGAGGAGCATCCATTTCACACCGAGCCGCCGGAAAAAGAACGGCATGAGCAGCATGAACACCACTTCGGACACCTGGCCCAGGCTGAGCGTGGCCGCCACGTTCTCGACGCCGCTCGCATTCACGAAGATGGGGGCGAAATTGTAGTACGCCGCCAGCGGGATGCTCAAAAGGAAGGAACTGGCCAAAAACACGAAGAACGGCCGGCCCTTGAGAGTCTGGAACGCATCGATGCCCAGGATGGCCCGCACCGACATCGGCTCCCCGCGTCCCTGCGGAGGCGTATTCGGCAGCGAAAAACTGTAGAGGCCCAGCAGGACCGACGCCACGGCGGTCGTGTACAGCGGAAGCGCGGTTTCGTCGGGCTTCATGCCCTCGGGAGCAAAGCCCACCAGGACGAAGGAAATGAAGAGCCCGGCGGCAATCCAGCCGATGGTCCCGAAGACCCGGATGAGCGGAAACTGCTTCTCCTGGTCCGTGATATTGTGGAAGGCCAGGGTGTTCGTGAGCCCGAGCGTCGGCATGTAGCACAGGTTGTAGGCCAGCAGCATGCCGATGAACAGGGTCGGGTTGCCGGTGGTGGCGGGCGTCAACAGCATGACGATACCCCCCAGCACGTGGAGTACACCCAGCACTTTCTCGGCCGCGAAATACCGATCGGCCACAAGCCCCAGGAAGAACGGCGCCACGATGGCAGCAATGGGATTCACCGTGTACGGCCAGTGCGTCAGATCGGCCATCCCCATGGCCGTCATGTAGTTGCCGATGGTGACGTACCACGCCCCCCAGACAAAGAACTGGAGGAACATCATGATGGAGAGCCGGGCACTGATGGTCATGGGCGCCTTGGGTTGGGTGGCGTGGATTGCATGAAGTACGCCCTATTTACTTCGCCCGGCGCGGGAATTCAACCTTGCCGCATCAACGGATGAATGTGTGGGAGTATTTCAGCAGCAGCGTGCGGGTCTCTGACCACGGCAGGACCGGGTTGCGGTCGAACCGGTCGGTGTTGTACCCCTCGTTGTAGACGAGGTAGAAATCCTGGCCCTCCTTGGGATTGAACCGGACCCGGAGGTTGGCGACCGCGGCATCGTTCGCGGTGGTCATCTGGACGTAGGACGAGAAGGTCCACGCCCGGTTGAACGTGAACTGCGCCTTGAGGCGCACCAGGTGAGCCGTGAAGGTCTGGTCCCGTTCCGGCAGGTCCACGCGGTCGAAGGAGTACGTACCCGACAGGGTCACGACCGGCGAAAGGGTCCAGGTCGGACCGGTCGATACGCCCATCCGGGTGCCGTCGTAGAATTGACCGCCAACCAGCGTGGTTTCCGTGCGGAGTAACCGATAGGAGGGGGATTCCCACCGCAATTTTCCGGACAGAAAGGTATAGGCGCCCACCGGAATCCGGGCGTCGTCCGCCAGTTCGAATTCCTCCCGCAAGTCGTCGTAGGTGGTGGTCAGGGTCAGCTGCCAATCATGCTCGGCCCACGATTGGATGCGTCCCAGGGTGTTCACCTCGAACGTTTCCGTGGACCGGTCGGCATTCCTGCCGTACCAGTCGCTCCATCCCCGGATCTGCCACAGTTTGAAGCGGCCCTCCTCATCCGGAACGCCGTAGTATCCCAGCCGTGTGGAAATCTGCGTATAGTTGTCCCGCAATTCGAAGCCCAGGTCGGGGCGGTAATCGCGACCCGAGCGGTGGATGTCGAGTCCGTGGGACAGGCCCGTTTCCCGCTCGCTCCGCAGGTAGAGCCGAAAGCGCATGGCGTTGAACCCTGCATCCGTCTCCTCGTCGAATGTGTGTGCAACGTTCAGTGTCACGTATTCGTCACCCGTCAGTCGGAAAATACCGTCCGCGCCGAGCGCCACGTTCTGTCCGCCATCCCGGTCGAACCGCGTGGTCAGGATGCCGCCGGCGTAGGAGTTCGGGTTCATTACCTGCCGACGCAGGCGCACGACGCCGAAATTCTCGGACGGCGAGCCGTCATGCCGGGCGGACTGCATGGTCAGCGCCCCGAGATCCCACCGGCCCAGCCGGCCCACCAGCCGGGCACCGCCCAGCAAGGGAATCATGTTGCCGTCGTCAATGCCTATCCGCCGGCTGTAGAAGAGCCGGTTCGAATCGCCCATGTTGAACTCGAAGTTGGCATTGCGCTCCTGGAAAAACAGCCGTCGCTCCGGAAAGAAGAGGGAGAACCGGGTCAGGTTCACCTGCGCGTCGTCCGCCTCGACCTGGGCAAAATCCGTGTTCACCGTCAGGTCGACCGTCAGGTTGTTCGTCAGGCCGTATTTGAGGTCGAGCCCGACATCCCGGGAGAACGCATCGTTCCGGTCATAACCGGTGCCCGGGAGGTTCAGATCGTGGTCCTGGGTCACGCCCCCGATGGCGTAGGGCGTAATGTAGAGCGCCTTCCGGGACTGGATCCCGGCGAAAACAGCATCCTGAGCCACCGATGGCTTGAAAAACGACCAGAATCCCCAGTCCCTGCGACGTTCCGGGTAGATGTGCATCTCGGTGGCACGGGGAATGTGGCGATACACGGACAAGCCCATGGTGGTCGCGTCCGTGTCGGCATTGAACCGGAGACTCGTGAGCGGAATGCGCACTTCGGCCTGCCAGCCGGATTCATCAATCACGGTTTCGGCGTCCCAGAACGTATTCCACGACATGTTGAAGGGGTTGTCGCCCTGCGCATCGGACAGCACGGCCAGATCCGTCCGGGCGCCACTCGCCGACAGGATGAACATGACCGCGTTCTCGTTGTCGTTGAACGTATCCAGGATGATGGCCACCTGATCGAACGAAGCATCCCACGTGTCCCGTTTGTAGGACGTGGCCTAGACCTTGTCCGGCTCGGTGTCAAAGCACCGGCACGAGAAATACAGGAAGTCATCGTCGAATCCCACCCGGAATTCCGTGTTCTGCGTGCTCGGGGCGCCATACGACGGGTCGTACACGTACCACGGGAGCGGGGTCAGCGCATCCCAGGCGGGTTCGGTGACGCGGCCATCCAACGTGATGGGACCCTCCACGCGTTCAATCCGGATGGGGAGGGGGCTGCGGTAGGGCGTGTCGGCAATGCCAGCGGTGCCGGGCGCGTCGGCTGTGTTGGCCTGTGCGTTGGCTTCAGGAGATGCCGCAAGCAGGCCGCCAGCCAGGAGCAGGAAGAGGGGGATGCTACGTGTCATTGCACATACGCAATGCACTCGATTTCCATCGATGCGCCGAGGGCCAACCCGTTCGTTCCGAATGCACTCCGGGCCGGTTTCCGGTCGGGGAAGAACTCGCGGTACACCTCGTTCACGGCACCCCATTCGGACATGTCTTCCAGCATGACCGTGCATTTCACGACCTGGTCCATGGACGATCCGTTCGCCTCCACGACCCGTTTGATGTTCTCCAGGGTCTGACGGGCCTCCGCCATCGTCCCGCCCTCAACCAGTTCGAACGTGCCCGGCTTCGTGCCCACCTGACCCGACAGGAACAGCAGGTTGCCCACACGGACGGCATCCGAAAACGGCAGGTCCAGTTCGGCGTTGTCGCCTCCCAGGAATTCGAGCTCGGCCGGGGGTGCCATGACGGCCTGATCGGCGGGCGGCTGGCAGGCCGCAAGGGCGACCGAAAACGTCAAAAGGCAGCAGAAGTAGAGTAAACGCATGGGTTCAAGGGTCAGCGGTTATCGGTCGGTGCGAGGTAGTCCAGGGCCACATTCACGTAGGTCCGCATGCCCAATTGCATGCCGTCCTCTTCTATTCGGAAATCCGGCGTATGGTGCGAGACACTCACGCCATCGGGTATATCGCGTGCCCGTCCCCCAATGAATACATACAGACCCGGGACAGAGTTGGCAAAAAAGGAAAAATCCTCGCCTCCGGTCACGGCGTCGATCTCCACCACGTTGTCGGCGCCGGCCGTGCGCTGCAGGGTTGGCAGCATGCGCGCGGTGAGTTCCGGGTCGTTGTAGGTCAGCGGCGTGTGGTTCGTGTAGGGAAGCTCCAGCTCGGCGGTCGCGCCGTTGGAAGCGGCCGTGTGGGCCACGATGTCCCGCAAACGCGCATGCAGGCGGTCCCGCATGTCGTTGTCCAGCGTCCGGATGGTGCCCAGCAGTTCGACCTGCTCCGGAATGATGTTCGAGCGGACGCCTCCATGGATGGATCCGACCGAAATGACTGCTGCTTCCTTCGTGAGTTCAAGGCTCCGGCTGACCACCGTCTGCAGGTTGTTGATCATCTGGGCCGCCGTGACAATGGGGTCCACACCCATCCAGGGTGCCGATCCATGCGCCTGTTGCCCCTTTATGACCACCCGGAAATCGTCCACGGCCGCCATGAGCCCACCTGGACGGTAGGTCATGACGCCGACCGGTGTGCTGGCCTGGATGTGCAGGCCGAAGACCATGTCCACATCGTCCATGACGCCCTCCTTGACCATGAGCGCGGCGCCGCCTTCTTCCCCGGGCGGAGGGCCTTCCTCGGCCGGTTGGAAAATGAACTTCACGGTGCCGTGCAGCTGCTCCCGCGCGGCGGCGAGGACCTCGGCTGCGCCCATGAGCATGGCCACGTGGGTGTCATGGCCGCAGGCGTGCATGACGGGCACCACCTCGCCCCGGTACTCGCTCGTCACGCGGGAGCGGAACGGCAGGTCCACGCGCTCCTCGACGGGCAGCGCATCCATGTCGGCGCGCAGCGCGATGGTCGGGCCGTCATGGGCGCCGCGCAGGTAGGCCACCACGCCCGTATGGGCGATTCCAGTCTGCACCTCCAATCCGAGGCCTCTCAAATGCCCGGCGACGAGCGCGGCGGTCTTGAACTCCCGGTTCGACAGTTCGGGGTTCTCGTGGATGTGCCGGCGCCATTCCACGACGCGGGCGTCCAGGTCGGCGGGGATGGCGACTTCAGCATCCGACTCCGCGCCGTCCTGCCCATGGGCGGGCAGGGACACGAGGGAAGCCCATCCGGCAATCAGGGCGGTCAGCAGGAGCGCCCGGACCGACGGCCGGCGGACAAAAAGAAACGACATGGGAATTCCGGGGTGGATGGGTGGGGACCAGGACCCCCCAATCAACGAAAATCCTGCGACTCTTACTGCCGCAACGTTTTGCTTATTGCCCCTGCTTATTGTCTGAGTGCATCCAGACGCTCCCGAACGCCGCGGGCACGCGGGTTGATGGCCAGCACCCGCTCGTAGGCAGCAATCGCATGGTCCACGCGCCCCGCGTCGGTATACAGCGCGCCGAGCGCCGACCAGATGGCCGTGGACTCCGGATGATATTCCGCGTTGAGTTCTTGCAGCGCAATGGCTTCCGCCGTCAGCCCGTCTTCGGCCAGGTCGTCGGCGGCCTCGCTCGTTTCCTGCTCCCGGAAATCGTAGGCGCCCGCGACTTCGTACTGTTCGCGCAGTTCACGATACCGGGCCACCATGGCATCGGCACCCTGTTCGTGGGCCGTCAGGATGAGATCCTGTGACAGGAGGAACGGACGGGTGACCCCACGGTGGCAGGTCTTGCACGTCATGGTCACAGGCGGCGTGCCCCGCGTGGAGAGCGCCGGCAGCATCTCCTGATTGAGTTGGGCCAGCAACCGGATCATTGAGCGAGCCGTTTCCTTTTCCGGCTTTTCGTCCGATGCGAAATCCGTATCGGCAAACGACGTCCCGTTGTTCACGTGGCAATGCGTGCACCGGACGCCGAGCGCGAACGTGAAGTCGCGCATCATCCCGACCAGTTCGTCCCGGTCGATGTCTTCCGGGAGCACCTGGAGGTTCGTGAAGGTGTCCGGGATCTGGGCTTCAGCGACGCGGGGCCCAGCCACGATGGATGCCAGGAGCAGGAGGAGGGCCGGGTAGCGTCGGGCCGCGTCAGGAAACAGGTTCATGGCTCAATTCGGATTGTTCAGGATGCGTTTCTCAGCTCGTTCACCTCAGGGGTTCAATCTTAACGGCGGTTCCGTAGGCCAGCAGTTCGGCGGCGCCCGACATGACCTGGCTCGTCACGAAACGCACATTCACCACGGCGTCTGCACCCTTGGCTTCGGCCTCCTGCATCATGCGTTGCAGGGCCTGGTTCCGGGCTTCCGTGAGCATGGTCGTGTATTCCTTGATTTCGCCGCCCACCAGGTTGCGCAGCGCCGCCAGGATATCGTTGCCGATGTGTTTGGCGCGGATGGTGTTGCCGCGGACCAGGCCGAGGCTTTCCACAATGCGATACCCCGCGATGTCGGACGTGTTGTAGATATTCATGGGTCGTTGAAGTTGCTTTCGGTGGATCGATCAGCGCGGCGTTCCATCAAGAGGGACACCGTCAGGATCGTGAGCCCCAATCCTGCCGTACCCAGGCCGATCTGCAGCGGCACCGGCAGTTGCCGGAACCAGAGCCAGGCCAGGCGCAGGGGGCTTATGCTGTACGAAACGACGAGCAGCACACCCAGCGTCATGAGGGCCACAGCCAGTGTTCGGATGCCCCGGAGAATGGTTGCAGGCCGAGGAGAAGGATAAAGGGTCTTCGGTTCGTCCATACTCAAAGGTCCTTCAGGCCGCGTTCGGCGCGGGCATCGAATATGCGCTCCACGATGAGTGACGCCAGGAGCAGCACGGCACCCAGGACGAAGAGGAGAACGCCGGCCGTGATCTGCACCGGGACGCCTATGGCAATGAACAACCGCCAGCCCCGCTCGAAGCCCTCCCAGGCCAACCAGGCAGCCGAAAACAGCAATCCTCCCCGCCACAGGTAGAAGCCGAGGGTGGTCCCCACCGACGTGGACTCGATGTGCTGTTTCATGCCCATGCGGGAATGTACAGTGTGGCCGGCAATCCGACACGAACGGCACGGCACAGGTTATATTGCGGATTATCGTCCCAATTCGGCCGCCGGCCAATACCCCCGTTCAGGTCCATGGAAACGCTCGAAATTGCCTTCACCCCGCTTTTTTTCGTGTCCGGAATGAGCCTGTTCCTGCTGGTCTTGACGAACCGGTTCACGACGCTGACCACGCGCGCCCTGGACATCGTGAACAGCTATGCGCCAGGTGACGAGCAGTCGCCGCGCCAGCTGTTCATCCGGCGTCACCCCGACCGGATCCACAAACTGGTGACGCGTATTGAAATCCTCAAGGCATCCATTTTCCTGGCGGCCATTTCGATCGCCATTTCGCTGGCGGCCAGCGGGCTGGTGTTGTTCCTGTCGACGTCCGCCCGTGACCTGAAAGAACTCATGCTGGTCGTAGCGCTGTCTGCGCTGGCCAGTGTAGTGCTCTTCCTGCTGGATATCCTGCGCGCCGCATCGAACACACGCGCCGAACTGAAAGAGATCGCGGATATCTACGAGTCGGCCAATTCCCGGGAAAACGTCTCGCCGTAAAGGAACCAGATGGCCAGGAAGAGGCTGGCCACGATGGGGCCGATGATGAACCCGAGCACGCCGAAGAGCACGATGCCGCCGATGGTACCGATGAGGACCAGCAGATCCGGCATCTTGGTGTCACGGCCAATCAGGATGGGGCGCAGGAAATTGTCCACGCTGCCCACCACGGCCGCACACCACACGGTGAACAGGAGGGCCGTCCAGAAGGAGCCCTGCACGAACAGGATGATGGATACGGGAATCCAGACGATGGGCGATCCGATGGCCGGGATGACCGACAGCAGCATCATGATGGTCATCCAGAAGGCCCAACCCGGGATGCCCACGACCAGGAACGCCAGTCCGGCCAGTCCGCCCTGCACGACACCCACGACCAGCGAGCCCTTGAGGACGGCGCGCGTCACGGATACCATTTTTCCCACGAGTACCGCTTCCGATTCACGGGGCAGCGGGCTGTAGAACAGGATGCGGTCCAGGATCTCGTCGCCGTCCTTCAGGAAGAAGTACATGGCGTACAGGAGCACGAACAGCTGCAGGAAGAAATTGATGGTGCCACGCGTGAGGCCCACCACGGAGTCGGCCAGCAGGGAGCCGGTGGAGGAGGCCAATTCGCTGAACTTGGCCATCATGATCTCATGGTCCGGGATGAACGCGCCGATGTACGGGATGGCCTCCAGGCGATCGGTGAGCGCCCCGGGATCGGAAATCTGCCCCTCCACCCAGGGCCGCGCGAGCTGGCTGATTTCGACGGCCTGGTTGGCCACCAGGATCAGGAACCCGAACAGGGGCAACGCCACGCCGAAAAACAGGATGAGAAGCGTCACAACGGCCGCCCAGGACTCGCTGCCGCGGGTCAGCCGCGTGCTGAACCGGAAGAGCGGCTGCGACATGGCGCTGAATACGGCTGCCAGGAACAACGTCATCACGAAGTCGCTGATCATCCAGAGGAACAGCAGCGTGATGGCGGCTACCAGGAACAGCAGGTAGCGACGGTGCAGGGAGTTGATCGGAGACGGTGCTTCCATGGAATCGGGGTTCATGCGGCAAGATAGCATGTCCAATGGGTCCGCGCATGGCCCGCGGAGCTGTCACCCTTGCCATACCCCATACCCTTTCCCGCGGAGGCGCTCTGCCAGGTAGGCCTCGAGTTCCAGGGCATCCTGGCGGGACGGAATGGGATTGTAGGGCTCGAACAGATCCGGACGCAGGCGCAGGCCGAATTCCCGGGCATACCGATTGGCCTTGTAGCCTTCCTTGTGCTGGTCGAACCGGAGCAGCGGATTGCGGAAGGTGCTGCCCACGTAGAAGCACGGGGCCCCCGGCGTCATGTCCGGATTGGCCGTGCGGAAGCGCCGCCTGCCGGCAACGGCCGCGTCGAGTTCGATTACGTAGACGAAGTGATTTCGGGCCACAATCGTGCGAAGAAGGCCAACGTGCGCTGCTCGGACCAGTATACGCCGCGGTTCACGAAGCCGATATGCCCGCCGTACCGGGGCGTCTCGATCTGGACGGCTTCATTCGACGTGCGGGGATAGCAGGAGGGCGACAGGAACGAATCATCCAGCGCATTCAACATGAGCGCCGGCACGCGGATGCCGTCCAGGAAGGGCGCGGAACTGGCCTTCACCCAGTAGTCCTCGGCGTCCCGGAATCCGTGCAGCGGCGCTGTATACCGGTCGTCGAATTCCCGGAAGGTCCGGACTTCGTCGAGTCCGGTAAGAGAGAGCTTGCCGGGATATTGTTCGGCCTTCTGCCGGATTTTCTCCCGGAGCGACGTCATGAAACGCTTCAGGTACACCCGGTTCTCGCGTCGCTCGATTTGCCGGGAACTGCCCGTCAGGTCACAGGGCACCGAAAGTCCGACGCCACCATCCACGAGGGCCTCGTCACCGACTTCGCCCAGGTGCTTCAACGTGATGTTTCCCCCCAGGCTGAAGCCGACCAGGCCAATCCGGTCGTAGTGGGGCGCCACATGTCCGATGACCGTGCGCAGGTCCCCCGTTTCGCCGCTGTGGTAGAACCGCAGGCGGCGGTTCGGCTCGCCTGAACAACCCCGGTAGTTCCACGCGGCCACGTCAATGCCCGCGCGGTTCAGGGCCCGGGTCATACCCGCGATGTACGGCCGGTTGGTG
The DNA here is from genome assembly GCA_040221055.1 of Rhodothermales bacterium. Classification (NCBI taxonomy): domain Bacteria; kingdom Pseudomonadati; phylum Rhodothermota; class Rhodothermia; order Rhodothermales; species Rhodothermales bacterium. The sequence continues at coordinate 20,374 of JAVJVN010000013.1, forward strand.
CAGCCCTCCAGGCCGTGGGAGATCACGACGACACGGTCACTGCCCACGCGCGACCAGTCAATGTCCAGGAAATCATCGTCCGGTGTCGGAATGCGCTCCCGGTCCCACGCCGGCATGGCTATCCGACGGAGTTTGCCACCGACAATCGTGTTCAAGTGTCCATTCCGCAGGAGCACGGGCGGACGATACTTCGGCGGTTTCACGGATGGGTGGAATGCGTCGGGACGAACGGACACGGGCAGGACGGGGCTGGATGGAGGACGCAACAGGTGAGGCAGGTTGGGCGAATGGAGCGGGCAGTACAGGTCGGATTGCACAGCCCATACGGCAAATGCGCCGAGGGGTTCAATCCGGTACCGGCAGCCCCTCCATGCGCATGATGGTCAATGCGTTGGTGGTCGGGCAGGGCCCCGGCCGGAGCCGGTAGTCGAACGTCATCCGCCCGTCGGCGACGTGCTCGCGGAAATGGAAGTTTTCGATGCCTGGCAGCTCCACCAGGTCCAGGTCGTGTGTGGTCACCAGGCCTGCGCCGTTGCCCGTGGAAAGGGCCTCAATCACCGACTTGCTGCCCGTGAAGCGCTCGCGGTTGTTGGTCCCGCGGAAGATTTCATCGATCAGGAACAGCAGTGGGGCGGCGTCCCGGTCGGAGAGCGCATCCAGGAGGGCACGCAGCCGTTTCACCTCGGCATAGAAAAACGAGATCCCGTCGTTTACCGAATCGGACACGGTGATGGACGTGAACAGGCGAACGGGCGCCAGGCGCAGATGCGTGGCGTGCACCACACCCCCGGCGAAGGCCATGCACACATTCACGCCCACCGTTCGCAGGTAGGTGCTCTTGCCCGACATGTTCGACCCCGTGATGAGCGCCACGTACCCCGGGCCCTCGAGCCGCACCGGATTGGTGACCCGGTCCGCGGGCGGAATGAGCGGATGCCCGAGCGCCTCCGCCTCCAGAAGAGGCGCATTCGCGGAGGGGCTCGCTCCCGCTCTTGTGCTTGCCTCGACGCGTGTTGGTGCGTCTCTTTCTTCCCCTTCCCCGGGTATATCCGAAAACTCCGGAAAGGTCGCCTCGGGGTGCAGCGCCGCCCAATTGGCCAGCGAGCAGGCCGCCTCGAGCTGTCGCCACACGGCCAACCACGTGGGCACGCGACCGCCGAGCTCCCCCTTGTACCGCGCCAGGACCCGGCTGAAAAACAGGTCCCACGGCCCGATCAAATTCAGCACGACGCGCAGGATTTCGTTCTTCTGCGCACTGGCCGCCACGGTCAGCCACATGATGCGCCGGAGCACGCGCGACGGCCGCGGCTCTTCCCGCTGCAAAGGTGCGCACAACGCGCTGAGCGCCGGCCGGTCGTGGAACCGGAACCGCTCCACCCGCTCCAGCACGGGACGAAACCGCAGCAGCGCATAGTACAGGTGCTCGGCCTCGTCGAACAGGTGGCTGTAGAGTCGGCTGTTCATCAGATACACACCGACATAGGCCACCAGCGAAAACACCCACCAAGGTCCCGTCAAGCCCAGGGAATGCGTCACGACCAGCCCGATGTTCAGCGCAGCCAGCGTCGTCAGCACGGCCAGCACCACATTCACGCGCCCCGGGTCGTCCGGTCGCTCCAACCAGTCCACCAGCAACTGCCCGTCGAACCGGTCCTCCGGCTCCCGCGACACCAGCGCGCTCACCAGCGAAATCCGGTCCCGGAATCCCGTCAGGGGAATGAGTTCGCGGACCCACTGCTGCCGCATGGCATGATTCTGATGATGCGTCAGCCAGGTCGCCAGTTCCCGGGCCCCGTCGCGGGACGTAGCGGTATTCAGCAGGTGATGCACGCTGCGATTCCCGACCAGGTTCAGGTCCCCGGCAAACGGATGCGTCGCAGGGATTTCCACCGACTCGGCCGGGGGCAGGGCTTCCCAGTTGATGGCCATCCTCGCCAGGTGGGTCCGCTTGATCTGGATGTAGATCCGGTGGGCCTTCAGGCTGCGGACGACGCGGCCATGGATGCGCGCCACAAACAGGAAAACCGCGGTCGCGGCCAGGCCCGCGACCCAGGCCCATGCTCCGTCGGTGGCATACACCGCCGCAACGCCCACGAGCGCAATGCCAAGCCGGACGCGGGAAAGGGCGGCGCTGCGCGCCGCCCTGCGCGCGGCCTGGACTTCGAGCCGGGAAATGGTCCGTTCCAGCAGCCGGATCTGATCTTCGTTTGTTTGCATGCCCCAAAGACGATTCCGCGGCCGTTTCGTTTCACGGCACGACGGTCATCAGGAAGGCCGTCGGGGTACCGGGGTCAACCACCATGACGGGAAGGGACGGCGTGGGACCGAGTCCGAGCATCTGGCCCGTGATGCCGGGAATGTACAGCATGGTATGGGGCTTCCAGGCGCCCACGTTCGTACCATCGTCCCCGAACAGGACCTGGTCCGGCGACATCATCCAGGAGAGGGCGGGTCGGGACGGCACCGTGAGTCACCCCTTTTCAATTTCTGTCAGGATGGTTCGGTCAATCGATGGCCAATCGTGGCCGGCATTGCGCAGCTGGAAGCGGCGAATCTCGATTGGCAGGATGGTTTTTGCCCCTTCCGCATCGTAACAGACCGGCTCCAGGCTCTCGGGGAAGGAACGCATGACCACGCAGGCATTTCCGTTCGTGCCGGGCGAGACTTCCCGGAATGCACCATCGACCAGCAGCCACAATGCCGCATCTTGCGAAACCTGGGCGGGCGCGGCACTGCGGGCGAGGGCTTCCTCCTGCGCGGCATCGAGCACGATGAAGCCCGGTTTCGACAGCGACGCATCCTTTTGCGCGCGTGCCGTACCGGGCAGCAGGACCCCTGCGCACAACAGGAACGGCAGCAGACGCGCTGGGCGCATCGACCGAAAAAACGGGACCATCATCACATTTGCGAGGAGTTTTTTCATGGATAGCGGAGGTCTGGTTCGGAAGGATCCTTTTGACCCGCTCCATGCCCTCCCATTACCGTCGGGCCGTCCCAATGCCCATTTTTGGACGCCCAGCAAAATGTAACCTGGCAGGTTACATTTAAGCATGTGCTGTAATGACCGCCCGGAGCGGCAGTCTCATGGACATGACAGACGAACAACTCATGGAGGCCGTTGGCCAAGGCAATCAGGTGGCGCTCGGCCAGCTGTTTGACCGGCACCACGCGAGCGTTTTCCGGCAATGTCTGGGCCTCGTGGGCAACCGGCAGGACGCCGAGGACCTCGTGCAGGATGTGTTCCTGCGCGTGTGGCGCTATGCCGGATCGTACAACGGAACGGCGGCGGTGACCACGTGGATGTATCGGTTGGTCCGGAATGCGTGCCTGGATCACCTGCAGCGGGGCGCGCGGCTCCGCGCCGTCGACCTGGATGCGACCGCGCATGAGACGTCCCGTTCCGCGGTCACTCCGGACCCCATACTGGACTCGACGCACAATGCAGCCGGTCTGCTGGAGCGGTTGCTCTGCGGTCTGTCGTATGACCAACGCGAAATCATTGTGCTGAACCGCTACATGGACATGGAATACCCGGAAATCGCCGCCGCGCTCGGCATTACCGTCAACGCCGCCCGTGTCCGTCTTCACCGCGCGCTCCAGGAACTCCGAACCCGATACGAGGAGGTGACGGCATGACAGATCACCATCGTCCCGATCCCCTTGACGCCCTCATGGACATCCAACCCGACGCATCCCGCATGAACGAAATCCGGAACGAACTGATGACACAGACGGACACGGACGCCCGGCCAAACCGCGAACGCTCACGGTGGATGATGGCCGCCACCGTTGTCCTGGCCGTGGCCGTGGGATTCCTGGGCGGGCGAATGACCGCGCCCATCGGGGATGCGGGACCGGCCGCTGTCCGACCGGCGGGCGAAAAATTCCTGATCACGCTGCACGAGGATGCGTCCTTCCAGGCCCCACCCATGCAGGAGGCCGTTGCCGAATACAACGCCTGGGGTGGAGCACTCGCCGAGCGCGGTCAGTTCGTAACGGCCGAGAAACTGGTCGATGAGCCGCCGGCTGTGCTTCCGGCCGTGGACGCGGCTTCCGGGCCTGTCATGACCGGGTTCTACATCATCCGCGCGGGGTCGCGGGCCGAGGCCGTATCGATTGCCGAGACCATGCCGCATCTCAAATACGGCGGGACCGTGCAGGTGCACCCCGTGGAAGACATCTCGAAGTACATCGATCCGTGACAAACAGTCCTCTTGTCATAACATGACATACCATCAGCGGACAGTGTAGGCAAACCCCCGACGTCCGGATATCAATATCCCTGCGCTTCCAAGAATCAAGAATCCTGCATGACGGTGCTTTGCCGGCTTGTAATTACAAGCTGCACCAATCCAAGGCAACCGTCATGAAGTTTTTCTGCACAATTCTCGTTTCGCTGTTCATGGTGATTTCGGTCGCGGCCCAGAGCGGGCACGTGATGAACGGCGTGGGTCCCATTGATCAAGGCATGGCCGGATCCGGAATGGCGGCGCCCCAGGATGCGCTCACCGCCCTGCATTGGAACCCGGCTTCCATCCTGGCCCTGCCCGGCAGATCGTTCGATGTGGGTCTCCAACTGATGATGCCGACCGGATCGCTGTCCTCCACGGTACAGCAGGGCGCCTTCGGGCCGATGGGCCCGGCCGTCACGCTGACGGGTACGTCGGATTCGGACGCCGGCCCGTTCCCCGTTCCGTCCATTGGATATATCCACAATTCCCCTGACAAGCCGTATGCGTGGGGTATAAGCGTGTTCGGAGTGGGTGGATTCGGAGTGGACTACGAACTCTCGGCAACCAATCCGCTGCTCACCCCGCAGATGCCGGATGGAGGCATGGGCTTCGGCGCCATGTCGTCGACCTTCATGCTCATGCAGGTTTCGCCCACCTTTGCCTATCAATTCAACGATGCGATCTCCATCGGTATAGCGCCGACCATCAACTTCGCATCGCTCGAATTGTCGGTGTTTCCGGGCACGGCGCCCACGGTCATGGGCAGCATGCCGGACGGAACGCCCCTCATGAAGTACCCTGACGCACCGGCGGATTGGGCGACCGGGTTCGGCTTCCAGGCCGGCATCCAAGCTGACCTGACCGAGACCGTACATCTCGGGCTGTCCTACAAGAGCAAGCAGTCCTTCAGCGACTTTGAGTACGATCCGGAATTGGCCGGAGCCGCAGACTTCGCTTTTCGGCTGGATTATCCCATGATCCTGTCGGCCGGTCTGGCCTACACCGGGCTTAGCGGGCTGAACGTGGCCGCCGACGTGCGATACATCGACTTCGAGAACACGGAAGGATTCGACGAAACCGGATTCGATGCCACCGGAGCCGTGAAGGGATTCGGGTGGTCGTCCATTGTCGTCGCATCGATTGGTGCCCAGTATGACCTGACGGACGACCTCACGGTGCGGGCCGGTTACGGATGGAACGACAGCCCCATCGATGGCGCCGTGGCGTTCTACAATTCGCCAGCCCCTGCGCTTATCACGAACCGTGTAGCGGGCGGCGTATCGTACGCCATTTCGGAAAAGGTGCTGCTTTCGGTGGCCGGACAGTACGGCATGAAGGCAGATGTCACGGGCGAGTGGAAGAACCCGATGTTTCCCGGCGGAAGCAACCCGTTCACCTCCGTCACGCACGAGCTCTCCACACTTACGTTCATAATGGGAGTACATGTGAGCCTGTAGGCATGACTTTTTGCATGTGATTCCGGAGAGGCCAGGGGCTATGTTGATCCAACCATGCTCCCGGCCTCTTCCCATATCCGCACGTTTTTGCGCCTGTGCCCGCTCCTGATTCTGGGGCTGGGCATGCCGGTCCAGGCGCAGACGACGGATTCGACCGTGGTGCCCGTGCCTCCCACGCCCCCAAGTGCCTGCGATGAGATAACGGCCGAGGCTTTCCTCGACATCGGCAATGTCAGGGCAAAGATCATGAACAATGGCGCGTTGTTCTGGAACGGCGGAGCGAACACGTATGAGGTGCCCAAGGGCGGAGGCGTACACGCCATCTTTGCGGCAAATCTGTGGCTGGGTGGTATGGTGGACAACGACTTGCGGGTGGCGGCGACGACCTATGGCCCGTGGGATTTTTGGCCGGGCCCGGTTGCACCGGGTGACCGGACTTCGGAAGCGTGCGCCGCCGTTGACCGCATCTGGGAGGTGGGATTAGACGATTTGAGGGCGGATGGGCTGTTCGCACATGAACGCTTGTCGGAATGGCCCGTGTCCTTGGGAGCTCCGTTTATCGACGTGGACGGAGACGGCGTGTACCTGCCGGAAAATGGCGATCGGCCGGAATTGCTTGGGGATCAGCAGCTCTGGTGGGTCATGAACGACGCCGGCGGAGAGCACCTGCTATCAAATTCGGAACCCCTTGGTGTGGAGGTCCGCGCCACGGCATTCGCGTTCGATGTCGCGGGAGCCGTCGGGAATTCCACGTTCTATCGGTACCGGATCCGGAATACGACGACGCATCCCATCACGGAAGCCTTCGCGAGCATGTGGAGTGATACCGATTTGGGCGCGCCGTTCGACGATTACATAGGATCCGACTCAACGCTCGGAATGGGGTTCTCTTATAATGCGGACAACAACGATGACAACCAGTACGGCTCGGCGCCACCGGCCATCGGATTCACGGTGCTGAAGCGACCGGTCTCGTCACTGGGCGATGCCCATGCGTGCCGATATCCGGACACGAACGAGGTCGGTTTCACGAATGTCATGCACTATCTGGGAGGTGGCGGAGTGCCTGGCGGACCCCAGGATCGGACGCACTTCTACAATTTCATGCAGAGCCGATGGCGGGACGGCGCGCCGTTGAGGATGGGGTCGAGCGGGCGGGATGCTCCTGGAATTCCCACGCAGTTCGTGTATCCGGGCGATCCGGTAACGGCTTCCTTTTGGAGCGAACGGAATAACGATGGATCGGGGCGGCAATCGGCTCCTGCGGACCGACGGTTCATGAGCAGTCTCGGCCCGTATTGCCTGGCGCCGGGTGAGGAAGTGGAGTTGGTGGTGGCCATCGTCTGGTCGCGGGGGTCGTCCAATCTGGATTCGGTGCGGAAGTTGCGGGAAGACGTGGCGTATATCCATTCCATCCGGGATGTGATTTTGACACCGCGGGAGTTGCCGGGACGCAGCAAAGAGGATGTGAGATTGGGTTCGGAATTGCCGTTCGCTGCGTCAGTCTACCCGAACCCGGTGGGTGGAGCCGGCGGGGTGGGCGGTGGTGGAGCCGCGAACGTCAGGCTCAGCACCCCGGAGGCGCTCGAAGTGAGCGTGACCGTATTCAACGCACTCGGCCAGCGGGTCCATACGGCCGCCGAGCCTGGTTTCGTGCAGGCGGGAGGCCATTCCTGGACACTCCCGACCGCCGACTGGGCGCCGGGCGTCTATTTGGTTCGCATATCGGCAGGGCACGCCGTGACGACGCGTCAATTGGTCGTTTCAGCGCAATAGGCGCGGGAACCTTTCGTTTCAAGGATCATTCCAATCGACTGGCCCAAATTGGCCAAATGCCATCCGGGGATCGCGCGTAGGCGTCAACACCGCCCTCACATGAGGATGTTGCCCCCCATCCCGGATCTGCACATCCTTTGCCCGACGGCGGCGCGACCGCACCCTTCCCCCTGATTTCTTGACTTCTTTTTCCGACCTGGGTCTCATTGAGCCCCTCGTGCGTGCTGTTGCAGCTGAAGGCTACGACACACCCACTCCTGTCCAGGCTGCAGCCATTCCTGTTGCGGTCCGTGGACGTGACGTACTGGGCGTGGCCCAGACCGGCACCGGCAAGACGGCGGCGTTCACGCTGCCCATCCTGCAACTCATTGACGCATCCAGGGAGCGCACGGCTCCCCATGCGCCACGTGCACTCATCCTTACACCTACCCGCGAGCTGGCCATCCAGATCGGCGAGAGCATCCGCACGTACGGCCGTCACCTCCGGGTGAGCCATACGGTTGTTTTCGGCGGCGTTGGTCAGCAACCACAGGTATCCGCCATGCGGCGCGGTGTCGACATCCTTGTCGCCACGCCAGGCCGCTTGCTGGACCTGATCGACCAGGGCTTCATTGATCTGGGCCTCATCGAGTTCTTTGTACTCGACGAAGCCGACAGGATGCTCGACATGGGCTTCATCCGCGACGTCAAGCATATCGTTGCTGAAATCCCGCAGCGGCGCCAGACCTTGTTCTTCTCGGCCACCATGCCGCAGGCCATTACCGGGCTCGCATCGGAACTGCTGAAGAACCCCGAGCGCATTGAAATCAAACCGGCAGCCACGACGGCGGAGCGCGTATCGCAACGCGTCCTGTTCGTGGACAAGTCGAACAAGCGCGAGCTCTTGCACGACCTGTTCAATGACCCGGCCATGGACCGCGCCATCGTATTCACCCGCACCAAGCACGGCGCCAACAAGGTGGCCAAGTACCTCGGACAGCGTGGTATTGGCAGCGATGCCATCCACGGCAACAAGTCCCAGACCGCACGCCAGAAGGCCCTCGACGGGTTCAAGGCGGGCAAGACCCGGGTGCTTGTGGCCACCGATATCGCATCGCGTGGTATTGACGTGGACGACGTGAGCCACGTCATCAATTTCGATCTGCCCAACGAGCCGGAAAGCTACGTGCACCGGATTGGGCGGACGGCCCGGGCCGGTGCCGACGGCATTGCGCTCTCCTTCTGTGACGACAGCGAAGTCGCGTACCTGCACGCCATCGAGCACATCATCCGCCAGAAGGTGGATGTGGACTCGGGGCACGCCTTCCATGACGACCGCATTGCGCGCAGCCATGCGAACGGTCCAGCACGCGGAAACGCGGGCGGCGGGGGATCGAATGGTCGCTCCGGTGGACGTTCCGGTGGTCGCTCGAGCGGCGGTGGACGTGGTCAGGGACGTGGTAACGGTAATGGCGCCGGGAGGGGCCGTCGATAGACATGGAAACGACAAATCTGAATTCGACTCCGGCGACCGACGCTCCGACGCTGTCGTTCAAGGACCTGAACCTGCCTCCGGCGCTGCTTCGCGCCATCGAGGAAGTCGGTTACGAGACGCCGTCGCCCATCCAGGCGAAGGCCATTCCGCCGCTCCTGGAGGGCAAGGACCTGTTCGGTCGTGCGCCCACCGGTACCGGGAAGACGGCGGCGTTCGCGTTGCCGCTCCTGTCGCGGATTGACCTGAAGTCGCAGACCATCCAGCTCATGGTCCTCACGCCCACGCGTGAGTTGGCTATCCAGGTGGCCGAGGCGCTGCAGCGGTATGCCAGCGGGCTCGGCGGTCTGCACGTGCTCCCCGTGTACGGTGGGCAGGCGTATGGCGGCCAGATCCGTCAGCTGAAGCGCGGCGTACAGGCCATTGTCGGTACGCCCGGCCGCATCATGGACCACATGAACAAGGGCACGCTGAAGCTCGATAATCTGAAGGCCCTCGTGCTGGATGAGGCCGACGAAATGCTGCGCATGGGATTCATTGACGACGTCGAGTGGATCCTGGATCAGACGCCTGCCGAGCGGCAGATTGCCCTGTTTTCGGCCACCATGCCGCGGGAAATCGTACGGATTGCCAAGAAGCACCTGCGCGACCCCGTCGAAATCGCCATCCAGACGAAGACGGCAACCGCCTCCACCATTCGCCAGCGGTTCTGGCCGGTCAGCGGCGTGCACAAGCTCGATGCGCTGACGCGCATCCTGGAAGTGGAGCCGTTTGATGCCATGCTGATTTTCGTGCGCACCAAGATTGCGACGACCCAGTTGGCGGAGAAGTTGGAGGCCCGCGGACACGCGGCTTCGGCGCTCAATGGAGACATGCCGCAGGCCCAGCGGGAGCAGATGATTGAGCGCCTGAAGAAGGGCTCCATCGATATCCTGGTGGCTACCGATGTGGCCGCCCGCGGCCTGGACGTGGAGCGCATTTCCCACGTGGTGAACTATGACATCCCGACCGGCACGGAATCCTACATCCATCGGATTGGCCGGACGGGCCGCGCCGGTCGCGAAGGGGAAGCCATCCTGTTCGTCGCACCGCGGGAGCGTCGTCTGCTGAGCGCCATTGAGAAGGCGACCCGGCAGCCCATTGAGCAGCTCAAGCTGCCCACGGCGGAAATGGTGACCGACAAGCGGATTGGGGATTTCAAGCAGGCCATTACCGATACCCTCGGTGCCGGCGACCTGGCGTTCATGCGCAATCTGCTGGAAAACTACCAGGAAGAGCATAACATTCCCGTCATCGAGATTGCGGCCGCCCTGGCCCAGATGGCCATGGGAGACAAGGACCTGGTCATGAAGAAGGAGCCCCGGCGCGCCGAGGAGCACCCGCTGGATGATCGTCGAGGGAACGACCGCCCGCGCGAAGATCGTGGCCGAGGCAACTCCGAGCCCATGACCACCTACCGGATTGAGGTCGGGTACATCCACGACGTCAAGCCCGGAAACATCGTGGGCGCCATCGCCAACGAAACCGGTCTCGACTCGAAGTTCATCGGCCAGATTGACATCCAGACGGACCATACGTTCGTGGACATGCCGGGAGGCATGCCCAAGGAAGTCATGCAGAAGCTGGGCAACGTGTGGGTGTGCGGCCAGAAGTTGGCCATCAGCACCGCTGGACCGGCGCGTCCGTTCGCGCGTCCGTCCGGAAAGCCAAGCAGCAAGTCCGGCCCGAGAACCGGCGGCAAGCCCTCAGGGAAGCCGTCCGGCAAGCCGAAGAAGGACTATACCTCCACGCCCGGTGGCATGGGCCCGGTCAAGAAACGGAAGCGTCACCTGGTCGCCAAAAAACCTAAACGCTGACGAGGGGTACCATGGGGAAACAACGTTCATCACGGATTTCCCCATGTCAGACCACGACCGCTCCTTCCACGCCATTGACCCGACCACAGGCCTGGACCTGCCCGGGACCTTCCACACGGCCACCACCGCCGAAGTGAACCGGGCGGCCGAACAGGCCGGTCGTGCTTTTGCGGCGTACCGGAAACTCTCCGGTGCGTCGCGGGCCCGATTCCTGCGCGCCATTGCCGATCACCTGGAGGAGGCCCGCCCCCGCCTGGTGCAACGCATGCCCATGGAAACCGCCCTGCCGGAAGGCCGGGTGAACGGCGAACTGGGTCGCACCATCGGCCAACTCCGCATGTTTGCCGACCTGGTGGAAGAAGGCTCCTGGGTGGATGCGCGCCTGGAGCGTCCGCAGCCTGATCGTGCACCCGCACCCAAGCCCGACCTCCGGTCCATGCGCATCCCGCTGGGCCCGGTGGCCGTGTTCGGCGCATCGAACTTCCCGCTGGCCTTTTCGGTCGCGGGTGGCGATACCGCATCGGCCCTGGCGTCCGGCTGCCCCGTGGTTGCTGTCGCCCATTACGCGCATCCCGGCGTCAGTGAAATCGTGGGAGAAGCCATCCTGGCGGCTGCCGAGGCCACCGGCATGCCCGACGGCGTGTTCGCGCTCCTGCAGGGCACCGGTCAGCAGGTGGGCGTCCCGCTCGTGAAGCATCCGGCCATCCGGGCCGTCGGGTTCACGGGGTCGCGCTTCGGTGGTCTGGCCCTGGCCAAGATCGCGGCTGAGCGGCCCGTCCCCATTCCCGTGTTCGCCGAAATGTCGAGCGTCAATCCGGTGGTCATCCTGAAGGGGGCCCTTGAAGAGCGGGCATCGGCGCTTGCCGAAGGATTGGCCGGATCGGTCACCATGGGCGTCGGGCAGTTCTGCACGAATCCCGGCCTGGTATTCCTGCCGGCCGGAAAGGCCGCCGATCGGTTTGCCGGACAGTTGGCCGGCTTGCTGGACGCATCGAAAGGCGGAACGGCCCTGCATCAGGGCATTGCCCGGGCCTACGACGAGGCCGTCACGGCGCGGGTGGGTCAACCCGGCGTGGAAACCGTCTCGGCGACCGAGAACGACACGGCGACCGGACGTATAAACCCCTGGATTTTCCACACGGACATCGACACGTTCCTGAGCCGCGGCGAACTGGCCGCCGAAGCGTTCGGGCCGTCAACGACACTGGTTACGTACCATTCGGAAGATGCGCTCATCCGCGCCATCGAGGGCCTGGAGGGGCAGCTCACCGGTTCCATCCATCACGATGACCGGGATCTTCCGCTGTCCGATGCGCTTGTGGATGCACTCCAGGACCGCGTCGGCCGTCTGCTCATGAACGGGTTTCCGACGGGCGTCGAAGTATGCTCGGCCATGGTGCATGGCGGACCGTATCCGTCGACGTCGGACGGTCGGACCACATCGGTGGGGACGGCGGCCATTGAGCGCTGGACCCGGCGGTTCTGCTGGCAGGATTCGGTGCAGGCGGTGCTGCCGCTGGAACTGAAGGACGGCAATCCGCTGGGCATCCAACGACTCGTGGACGGCGCGCCGGCTCAGGACTGAGCGGACCGGACAGACGTTATTCTCCAGCGGGTTGCGCTGCGCGGATGGCGGCGAGCACTTCCTCGCTGTTCTTGTTCGGGTTCACGCCCACGAACACCGCGGCAACCGTGCCCTCGGGGTCTATGACGAACGTGTTGCGCGCGGATATTTTGGCTGGGCCGGCGCCGCGCGCTGAGCCGTACTCCTCGGAGACATCACCGCCGATGTCGGCCAACAGCTTGAACCGCAGACCTTCCTTTTCGCAGAATTCGGCGTGGGTCTCGGCATCGTCGACGCTTACGCCCAGGATGGTCGCGCCCAGTTCATCGTACTTGGGCATGTCCTCCTGGAAGCGGCGGGCCTGGATGGTGCATCCGCTGGTGAAGTCCTTGGGATAGAAGTACAGGACCACCCATTGGCCGCGCAGGTCGGACAACGTGACCTCCGTTCCCTCGTTCGAGACGAGCGTGAAATCCGGGGCCGGCTCGCCGACTTTCGGTATGTCCCCATTGGGAACCACCGCCCAGGCAATGCCGGCGGTGAGGGCACAGACAACGGCGAGGATGACTTTGAAGCGCTTCATGGGACGATGGGCGGTTGGGTGGAATGGAAGACCCTTCAACCATTCCGGGACGGAAGGGTTCGGCCTGACTGTTTTCGGAACGCCTGCCTGCGGCCCATAGGAAGTGTCGGGGCGGTGACGCATATTCCGCGCCACGCTGAAAAGGCAGCTCCAATACACTTTGGCCCGCCCCGCCGGGGCACCCTCCATGTCCGAACGCGCGTCTGCCCCATCCCGGGGTCTGGCCCTGCACTGGAAAATCCTGATCGGTTTGGTGGCGGGCGCAGTCGCAGGCAGCGCCGTGAACATCTGGGTGGGCGCCGAGGGAGCGGCATTCGTCACGACGTATGTCCGGCCGGTCGGCACGCTGTTCATCCGGCTCATCACCATGATCGCTGCTCCGCTGGTCCTGACCAGCCTGGTCGTGGGGGCTGCTTCCATGGACGATCCGCGCAAACTGGGCCGTATCGGTGGCAAGTCCCTGGGCATCTACATGGTCACCACGGCCATGGCCATCTCCATCGGTCTGATCACGGCCAACCTCATCCAACCGGGTGCCGGCGTGCCGGCAGACGTGAGTGCCCGGCTCCTGGAAGGATACCAGGACCAGGCGTCCACCCGTATTGAGCGGGCCGAAGAGGTATCCTGGATCGACCAGATCGTGCAGATCGTGCCCACAAATCCATTTGCCGCGCTGGCTGACGGCAACATGCTGCAGATCGTGTTCTTCGCGCTCATGGTGGGCATCTGTCTGACGCTCATCTCCCGCGCGAAGGCCGAGCCGGTCCTGCGCGTGTTCGACGGGTTCACGGACGTACTCATCCGGATTGTCGACCTCGTCATGCTGACGGCGCCCTACGGCGTATTCGCGCTTATTGCCGCGGTCACGGCCGAATTCGGATTCGGTATCCTGGGAACGCTGGGGTGGTATGCGGCGGCCGTGGTCCTGGGCCTGAGCCTGCACCTGGTACTCGTGTACGGCGGGATGCTGACATGGGTATCCCGCGGTCGGATGTCGTTCGGGCAATTCATGAAGGTCATGGGGAACGTCCAACTCCTGGGATTCAGCTCGTCGAGCAGTGCAGCCACGCTCCCGCTGAACATGGAAACGGTTCGCGACAGACTCGGCGTCAGTGACCGGGTGACGTCGTTCGTATTGCCGCTCGGTGCCACCATCAACATGGACGGGACGGCGCTCTACCAGGGCGTGGCCGCGGTGTTCATTGCTCAGGTGTACGGCATTGCGCTCACATTCGGGGATCAGATTGCCATCGTGCTGACGGCGACGCTGGCCTCCATTGGAACGGCGGCCGTACCAGGCGCCGGCATTGTCATGCTCGTGATTGTGCTCCGTACGATCGGCGTGCCGGTGGAAGGGATCGCGCTCATCGTGGGCATTGACCGGATCCTCGACATGTGCCGGACCGTGGTGAACGTGACAGGCGATGCCGTGGTCGCGGTCGTCGTGGCCGCCACCGAGGGCGAGTGGAATCCATAACGGATTATATTCTGATTAAAGCCGTTTCCCGGGAAACCGGCCCGGTTCTGTGGATTAAACGGGTCACTTTCCGACCCTGAACATGCACGCCCCGCGCCTGGCCCACTTCGTCCTGCTCATCCCGATGATCCTGCTCATGCTGGGTCAGTCGGTGCGCATGATGCCTGCGCCAGACGCCACGGACCATGGCGTCCATGCGGATGATGCGATGGGCCTCACCGCCGAGCCCACCTCGGTGTTCTCAGGTGTCCTGCCGTCCGGGCCCCGCCCGGCTTCTGTTGCATCCGATGCGCCGCAGTTCCATTCTGCACGGTTTGCAGAGCGTATCGTCGGGCAGTACGCCGTCGGCGCGCGCGTGCCCGAAGGGCCGCGCGTCGCATCCCTTTCCCGCCAAATCCTTCGTGTCTATCGCTGTTGACAGGCCGCTTGACCCCGCTCAAGCATCCCTGTAACCGTATTGGACACAACACATGAAGGATATTCTCTTCCGGCGCAAGGCTATTGCGGCGCCGGACGCCGTCGGCTCCGGCTTGAAACGCGTTCTCGGGCCCGTTCACTTGACCCTGATGGGCATTGGTGCCATCATCGGGACCGGCATTTTCGTGCTCACGGGAACGGCAGCCGCCGGTGGCCCGGGCCATGAAGGTGCGGGACCCGCGCTCATGGTCAGCTTCCTCCTGACCGGATTCACGTGCGGGCTCGCCGCGCTGTGCTACGCCGAGTTGGCATCCATGATGCCCGTGGCCGGCAGCGCCTATGCCTACGCCTATGCCGCGTTCGGTGAGCTGGTGGCGTGGATCATCGGGTGGGACCTCATCCTCGAGTATGCCGTCGGCAACGTGGCCGTGGCTATCGGTTGGTCCAGCTATTTCCAGAGCCTGCTGGCGGCCGGGGGTATGCACCTGCCCGTCTGGCTGGGAACGGATCCCATGACGGCGTCCTACGCGGCCCCACACGTATTTGACGCGGCGCCGACCGTGTTGGGCCTGCCCATCGTGTTCAATCTGCCGGCGTTCCTGGTGGTCGTCGTCATGACGGCCATCCTGAGCATCGGCATCCGCGAAAGCGCGACGGCCAACGCCTGGCTCGTGGCCATCAAGCTCGGCATGATTGCCCTGTTCCTCTGGGTGGGTGTCGGTCACGTGGATGCGACGAACTGGGTGCCGTTCGCGCCGAACGGCTGGAACGGCATTGTCACGGGCGCCGCACTGGTGTTCTTCGCCTTCATCGGATTCGATGCGGTGAGCACGACCGCCGAGGAGGCCCGGAATCCCCAGCGGGACATGCCCATTGGCATCATGGCCAGCCTGCTGGTCTGCACGCTGCTGTACGTGGCGGTGACGGTGGTCCTGACCGGCATGGTGCCCGTTTCTGCCCTTGCGAACGCCGAACCCGTGGCCGCGGCGTTGCGGTTTGTCGGCGAAGCGCGCGTGGCCGCCCTCCTGTCGGCCGGGGCCGTCATCAGCATTGCGAGCGTGCTCCTGGTCATGCAGATGGCCCAGACGCGGATTTTCTTCGCCATGAGCCGCGACGGGCTGTTGCCGCGTGGGCTGAGCCGGGTGCACGCCCGGTGGGGTACGCCGCTGCTGCCGACGGTGCTCACGGGTCTGGTGGTCGCCGTGGCCGCCGGCTTCATGGACATTTCCGCCGCCGCTGAGCTGACCAATATCGGTACGCTCTTCGCCTTCGTCATCGTGTCCGGGGGCGTGTGGTGGCTGCGTGTCCACCAGCCCGACCTCCATCGACCCTTTCGCGTCCCCTTTGTGGGCGTGGTCAGCACCGCCGCCATGCTGTCCTGCTTCTACCTGATGCTCGGACTTCCGGCCGTCACGTGGGAGCGCTTCGGGATCTGGCTGCTGCTTGGCCTCATCATCTACTTCGTCTTCGGCCTGCGTCACAGCCGGCTGGGACACACTCAGTCAATACAATGAGCTTCCTGAATCCTCCTTTCGACAACGACAATGACCGGATTTCCCACTATGCCTTCCTGTTCTTCATGGTCATGTTGGCGTTGAGCCTGGTCATGGTCATCGGGATGTTGTTCGCGCTGTAGCCGGCAGGGCGGAAACTTCAGCGCTTCTCGTGGTTGAAGCGCTGAAGTTTTTCCGCCCATGACCGCCAACACGTCCACCAACTCTGCCGCGAACGCTGCCGCCGATGCCGCCGCACGCGTGTGGATGCTCGTCCCGATCCTGCTGCTCTGGGCGGGTTCGGTAGGGAACGGCTTTTCGGGCAGTTCTTCAGGCGTCGATCGGGTTCTGGGGCCCGGATTGGACTCTGGAAGAAAGAATGAACCGGCCACCGCAGCCGTTACCACCGCCGAGCCCTGGACGGGCCAGGCCGTGTTGCCCGTGTCCGTGGCCGTTCCTGTTGTTGAGGATGTCCGGCCAGCGGGTCCCCAGTCCGGGCTGAAGGGTCCGCGACGGGAACGTACGGTTCGCTCCCGGGAGCTGCCGTTTGCCGCCACGGAATCGCGTGACGATTCCCCGTCTACGAGTCGGCATTTCCTGCAGGTCTATCGCTGTTGAGATGAGCGCCACGGTCGCTCTGCTCACCTCAACAAGCCATTACTGCAATGTCAAACTCCAACGACAAGGTGTCGCATTACGCGTTCCTGTTCTTCGCCGGCGCGCTCATCCTGAGCCTGCTGGTCCTCGTCGGCATGCTGTTCGCGTTATAGCCGGACCGTTTGCTGGACGTCGCCGCCCTTGGTGCTCTCGTACCGGATGGTGACGTCGCCCCGTCCGCGCAGCAGGTATTCGATGGTCCGGGTCGTATGGCCCGGATGACCATTCCGGATCATGATGCGCGACAGGTTGTGCTGGTCAATGAGTTCCGTCGCATCCGGGCGGAACTTGTTGGCCACCCAACCGGCCGAGATCACCTCCACGTTGCGTCCGGACACCAGGAGCAGGTCCGGCGGGACCACATTGTTCTGCGCCGCGCGTGCCGTGATGGTGGGAGCCACGCGGTCATTCTCGATGTCAACGCGCACCCGGTAGACGTCATCGGCAACCCGTTCCACGGTGGGCGCGTGCATGGCCATCCTGGGCATCTGGTCGGCCTGGTACAGCGTGAAGGCCATGTTCCGGTGCGAGAGTTCCTCGTTCATGAACCGGGGCGGAATGCGACCGCGCAACTTCGACCAACCGCCGAGCTCCACGGCTCCGTACGTGGGGTGGTCGAACGGTTTCCACTCCGAATACTGGCCCCCGAACTCCAGGTAGTCGTCGAAGAAATACGAGCCCTTCTGTCCGGCAATGGGGCTGTCGTCGTCCCGTTGCTGCTCCTTCAGGTCCGGACTGTTGTAGTACTGCCCTCCGTTCCAGAGTTCGTTCGAAAACGAAATGATGCCCAGGCCGTCGTTCGTCCAATCAATGAAGCCACCGTGCACGGTGTACAGGCCGCTCCAGATGACCATGTATTCGTAATACGGGAGCATCCGCTCGCCCTGACGGCCGAGTTCATCGTAGACCAGGTTGTCCTCACGCGGGTACTCGCCCTGCCATTCGGCGCCGGGGCCGCGGAGGATCATCCCCCCGCTGTTGTGATACGACTGCACGCCGGCAATATTTGGGCGTGACACCAGGAAATCATTGACCGCGCGGGCCGCCGGAAGCTGGAACGGATAGTCGAGCGACCCGCCCTGGATGTAGTCGGGCTGCCAGTCGGAGGCCCAGTTCCGGTTCGGATCGTAGCCGCCCGGTCCGTCCTCGTCCACGCGACCATCTCCGTCGTCATCAATGCCCTCGCTGCCGAGCAGGATCCAGTCGCCCTTTTCGCCATCGGGTACGACTTCCATGATCCGCGGGTCGTCGTGACTTATCCGGTGGGTACCCTCACCGGGAACGTATTTGCGCATCTGCTCCCGGATGCCGTTCCCATTCAGGTCATTCGGACCGTCCTCGTCGAACAGGCCGTCGTTGTCGTTGTCCACCGGAAAGTGACCGGTACGGGCGCCACTGCCCGTATCCTCCATGAAGTACTGCCGCCCGTCCGGGTTCACGGTGGGCACGATGTAGAATACGCGCTCATCCACCAGCCGCGTAATCATGTCGTTCCGGCCGTAGTTCTCCATGAGGTACCAGATGGTGTACAGCGACACTTCCGACCCTTGGATTTCGTTGCCGTGCACATTGGCTTCAATGTACATGCCCGCCTTTTCCAGCTCGGGTCCGGTCTTCGGATTGTTGATGGTCATCATCATGATGTCCCGGCCGCCCCAGCTCTTGCCCAGCGAGGAGAGCGTGAGGAATTCCGGCCACGTCTCGGCCATCAATTCCATGTTCTGGATGAGTTCGCCGTAGTCGTGCCAGCGATTCCAATCCAGACGCAGGGTATGCGGCGGGTCCGATGCTTCCTGGGCAATCGTGGCGAGGGGCGTGGCTGCGAGGGCCGCGAGCAGGAGGCTGGCGGCGGCAATGCGTTCCATTACATTCATGTCAGTTCAGGGTAATCGAGGCCGAATCGGAGCCTCCTTTCTGGGCGACGACCTTGAGTTCGAGGGTCTGGCCGCGGCGACCGCGGACGACCCACTCGTATTCCTGGCGGTTTCCGGAGCCGTCCAGCGCCGGAAAGAAATTGGTCTTGGCGCTGCCCGACAGGATGTCGTCCGGGTCAATGCCCAGCTGGACCATGGTCGGGGCCACGGACCGGGAGGTCACGCCATGCGCGGTCGAGGTCGGCAGGAATCCGGCGTTCTCGATTTCCGCAGTGATGCGGAAGATGCCTCCACCGTGATCGGTTACGCTTGTTTCGGCGATGTGGACACGGGGAAACAGCGACATCAGATGCGCCACGAACGCCCCGTGCTTCGGGCCCTGCTCCGCCACCACGTCGGCCGGTGGATTGTAGGCCTCGAAATGCTTGAATCCGCCTATTTCGACCGCGCCGAGCGACGGGTGGTCGAATGCGGTCCACTCCACGAACCCGTCCACGCCCTTGGCATCCATCCAATCGATCAATTGGCGGTCGAAGGAGGCTTTCGCGTCAGGCTTGGCGCCGGAGCTGTCTGCCGGCAGGTCGAGTCCCCATCCGGGTGTCGAAAAGGACGGTACGCCGAATTGGTAGTACCCGTACTCGAAGAAGGCGCCGGCCGGTTTGCGGAGCGCCGGAGGCGTTTCAATACCCGTCAACTCCTTGTACGTCTTGCTGATGGCCGTGAAATACGGCAGGTCATCCGAGTTGACCGTAGTGGCAGGCCGACGGCCGGAGCGCCCCCCGGCGTTCGAAGCCTGCCCACCGCCGCCGCCGCCGAAGAAACGGGGCGTCGACGTGGTGAAGATGCCCACCTTGGACGCATCCTCCAGGGAGGCGTCGGCAAACGCAAACAGATCAATACCCTTGGCAGCAGCCAACTCGCCCTTGTTGTTGGGTGGTTCTATCAGGTTGTCGCTTTCGCTGAGCGTCAGCACCATGGCGATATGCCGATGCGAGACAACGAAATCCAGGAGCGCCCGCGATTCGCGTTCGCTGACCATGTGCAGGCCGGCCCCGCGCTGGTAATACGGGTATTCGTGCTGGAAATTCCGGTTCAGGTCCACGCCACCCGCGGCATCCTCGTTGTAGAAGCCGTCGTTGTCGTCATCGGTCCCCTCCCAGTACACCGCCCAGCCGCCTTTCTCGCCCTTCTTCGGGTCGGCCTTCTTCATGATCCGGGCATCGTCCGGATCGATCATGTAGGGGCTTCCCGGTTCCTGGACGCGCATGAGGCTGATGAACCCGTCGCCGTTCAGGTCCTCGGGCCCGTCCTCGTCCGTGCGACCGTCGTTGTCATCGTCGTACGCCGAGGTGTTGGTGGCGCCGAAACGCCGCTCCGCACCATCCGGATTCAGTCGCGGAAACACGTGCAGGGTGTACGAGTCGAGCGCCTTCGTCACGGCATCGTTGGTGCCGTATTCCGCGAGCAACCAATCGATCGTACCGAGCGCGATTTCGCTGCCCACCACGTGATGCCCTTCCAGGTTGGCGACCATCAGAAGCGCGGGCCGTTCTTCCAGCGGAACGCCAGCCGACCGGTTGCCGAGGGTCAGTACCCAGATGTCGCGGCCTTCCAGGGTTTTGCCGGCCGATTCGAGAGACGCCAACTCCCCGTGTGCCGCAACGGTCGCGCGGAGCGCGGCCGTCAGGTCATCGTAGTCGGGTTTCGTGGGCAACAGAAGCAACAGGGCGGCCATCGCGGCGCCCAGCCAATGGGATTTCAGGATCATGACAAACGGGTCTCGTCGACGGGATGGAATCGAACCAAAGTAGGCATTGCGGTCCTTCCTGGCCCGGCAAAAATCCGCCGGCATGGCTGGGGCCTCCTCGACTTCCAACTCACCCAGTTTCAGCCAGGGAGTTCAAGCGTGAAGGTCGTGCCCTCGCCGACCGTGCTTTCCACGGAAATCGATCCACCCAGCCGCTCCAGATGTCGCTTGACCAGGTACAGGCCGACTCCCTTGGCATCGGGATGGTCGTGGAACGTCTGGTTCAACCGGAACAACTTGTTGCCCATCCGCTCCAGATCCAGTCCCCGGCCGTTGTCCGACACCACAATCCGGCCCGGCGCGCTGCGGATGGATACGACAGGCGGAATGTCCGGGCGCGCATATTTTACCGCGTTCGATATCAGGTTCAGGAAGATGCTCTCCATGGAGGAGCGGTGGAACCGGACGGAAGGGGCCTGCGAAAAGTCCGCGTGGATGGTTGTCTCCGATCGTTCCAGCAGGTTGGCGATGCTCGTCCGGACCAGGTTGAGGCACGACGCCAGGTCGACCTCTTCCACGGTGGCGCCCGTCGACGACGCATCGCTGAGCATATCCAGATAGCGGGACAGCGAGAGGTGGATGTTGTGCCCGGATTGCTTCAGCATCCCGATCAAATCCCGGGTCTCCCCCTCGGGCAGCGTCTCCACATCAATCAAATCGAACGCCATGATCAGGCTGGATACGGGTGACCGCAGGTCATGCGATGCGACCAGGCTGAGCTGGGTCAGATCCCGGTTGGCGTTCTGGAGGTCGGCCAGCAACGCCGTCCGTTCGAACTCGAGCTGTTTCCGATGCGTCACGTTCTTGGCGATGGCGAAGATGCGTTCCGCCGATTGGATGGCCTTGGCCGTCCAGGACAGCCAGACAATCTCACCCTGCTTCGTGACGTACCGGTTCTCGAAGTGGAACAGGGTTTCCGACTGCAGGACGCGCTGACGGGATTGGACCGTGGCTTCCTGGTCGCTCTCGAACACGAAGCTGTCAATGGGCCGGGCGTACAGCTCTTCCTCCGTATAGCCGAGTGTTTCGCATACGGCGCGGTTCACTTTCCTGAAGTAGCCGTCGAATCCTGCAATGAAGCACAGGTCGGCCGACAGTTCGAAAAACTGCCGGAAATCGAGGTCGCGTTCCTGTTGGGTCATGAGGAAATGGGTGACCAGTGTAGCCTTGAAAGATACACACACAAAACCCCGTGATCACGATCTCCGATCCACAATCGAGTGGTCACCTGTAGCGGCGTCTCGTCGCTTTCGCTTCACGCCAATAGTACAGGGCCTTTGACCATTTCACCCGACATGGCTCAGCTAGAACTGCACCTGCTCCAGCTGTTCCTTCCGCCTTCTCCAGTCCGGCAGCACACGGTCGAGAAGCTGGTAAAAGGCTCGGCCGTGGTGGGGGTGAATGATGTGGCAAAGCTCGTGGATCACGACGTAGTCGATGCAGTAGGTCGGCGCGAGCACGAGCCAGCGATTCAGCATGATGCGATTGGTCGGGGTACAGCTCCCCCATCTCCGCTTCATCACCCGCACGACGAGTTCGGGGTCGCCGATCCCGTACCGGCGCATCTGTGCGACCGCCTCCACAAAGCGATGGTGGAGGTGACGACGGGCCGCTTCAGCGTACCACGCCTCCAGCAGTACCCGAGTATGTTCCGGTACGTTCGGCAGGTTGGTATGCACCTCGAAGAAGCGGCCGATGAGCTTCACTGCTTCCAACGTCGCGTCGGCCCGTACGATCTTCAGCCGGTACTGTCCTCCCAGATACCGGTGCGTTTCGCCGGAAACGTATTCCTTCTCCATCAGCGGCTGGACGAATGTGGCAAAACGGCGCTGCTGGTGCGTAATCCACCGCGCCCGTCGTTTTATGCGACTACGTATAAATTCACTATCGGCGTCAAGCGGCGCCCGCACCACGACCCGTCCGTCCGGATGCACGGCGATGCCGAGCGTGGTGCGCTTCGCCGGCACCACGTGAAAGGTGAGCTGGCGGCTGCCGTAGGTCACCTCGTCGTTATAGGGGTGCTGGATCGCACTCATCGGCTGGACTGACTCTTTGCAATCCGTATGGCTTCGTCAAGAATGCGGTCGACCCGGTCGAACCCATTCGGCTCATCGACGTCGATCAGGCCTGACTCGATAAGGAAATCCTCGACATCGCTGCGCATCTGCTTCTCGATGTCTGGGTTGCGCTGCCAGTCGACTATTTTGTGAACATCTACGCGCTTGTCCATCTCAAGCGCAGCATGGGCGAGGCGCTTGCGGTCCGCTGCGACACCGTCACCACCTGCCTGGCCAAGGACTTCGCCGAGCACATTGAAAAACGCCCGCGCCTCGGGCCGGCCGTGGAGCACGCGGGGCGTGTCTTCACCGGCGCGTCCGTGGGCCTGTGCTTGAAGGTCCTGCACGCGATTGAGGTAATCGACGGCGCTCAGGCGGTCCTGGTGATACTCCTCGATCGCCTGCAGGATGAGCTTTGAGAGCTTCTCGAAAAGGACTGGGTCTTCATCCATCCGCTCGGACAGCTCCTTCTTCGTCTTATGAGCGATCTCGTCCGCCTGCGAGGCCATGGCCGACGCGGGCGAGCGGTGCTCAATCTGTACGGCCAGCGCCTCGCGGTCAAAAATGTTGACGCGGTCGACAATCTGCTCCACCTCGTCAACGGCGATGTGGCGGTGAAGCAGCTTGTCGACGCGCCGCTCGTACTCCTTGAAGTCGACGACCTCATGATATCGTATCCGGACAGACCTCCGAAGAGCCTGGAAGAACTTGGCATCCTTCATGTAACGCTGCCGCACGACCGCCGGGAAGACTTCGTCCTCGAAGAAATATTGGGACGAGACGGAAAGGTGGAGTGTCTTGGAGAACCGTGCAAGCCGCTCATAGAAGTCGTCTCGCCGCTCCTTGTCCTGCAGGTGCCGCTCAAGCGACTCGATGTCGTTCTTGTTCTCAACGGCATCGAAGAGCTGCAGAAGGTCAGTGTGGTATTGGCCCAGCTTGCCGATCTCGTGCCGCACGCTGGCGAGGGCATCGCCGAGATCACGGGTCAGATCCTCCTGGTCAAAGCCGGAGAGAGCCGTGTAAGACGTCAGGGCCTGATCCAGTTCTTCGAGAATGCCCCAGTAGTCGACGATGTATCCGAAGTCTTTGCCGGGGTACAGCCGGTTGACGCGGGCGATGGCCTGAAGAAGAGTGTGCTCCCTCAGGCTCTTGTCGATGTAGAGGACCGTGTTCCGCGGAGCGTCGAAGCCCGTCAGCAATTTACTTACGACTATGAGCACCTCGACGCCCGGATCGTCGTCGTGGAAGCTCTGGAAGCGCTCGATCTGGAACTTCTCATACTCCTCGCCGTCATTTTGGAACCGCTCCTCGACGTGATCCCGCCAGAAATCGATCACCTCCTGCTTCGGATCCTCGTCGTCATCGTTGTCCTCGCGCTGGTCCGGCGGGGACATGACGACAGCGGCATTAACTCGCCCGTCCTGCTCGAAGAGCTTCAACGCACGGACGGCTGCCGACCTGCTGGGGACTACAAACTGGGCCTTGAAGCCGGTTCCTTGCCAATTCTCGACGTAGTTGTCGATCAGGTCGAAGACGACTTCCTCAAGAGTCGGTTGCGTCTCCTGTAGGCGCTTCTTTGTCGTCGCCTTCCGCTTGAGATCGGCCGTCTGCTCGTCCGTGAGCGGCTCGGCCACGCGGTCGAAGGCGCGGTCGAGTGGCTTCGCATAGACGAACTGGCGCGCCTCTCGCTGCTCGTACAGGAGCGGGACGACGGAGCCGTCCTCTACAGCCTGATCCATGGTGTACGGCTCACCGATGATGCCGCCGAACTTGCGGGCCGTGTTCTTTTCCTCCTGGAGGAGCGGGGTGCCGGTGAAGGCGATGAGGGAGGCGTTCGGCACGGCCTTCCGCATTAGCGCGTGAAGCGAGCCGTACTGCGTTCGGTGCGACTCGTCGATGAGGCAGAAGAGGTTCTCGTAGGTGCTCTGCGCCTTCTCGCGCTCCACGGCCGTCTTGAACTTGTTGATGAGAGTAGTAACCACCTCCATGCGGTCATCCTCAATCAACTCGGCGAGCTGCGCGCCGCTCTTGGCATGGACCGGCTCCTTGCCGCAGTGGCGCAGCGTGTTGGTGATCTGCCGGTCGAGATCCTTCCGGTCTGTGACGACGATTACGCGCGGGTTCTTGACATCGTCGGCCAGTGCCAGGGCCTTCGTGAGGAAGACCATCGTTAGGCTCTTGCCGCTGCCCTGAGTGTGGTAGATGACACCCCCCTTGCGGCGGCCGTGCTCGTCCCGCATCCGCACGCGGTCCATCACCGACTTCACGGCGAAGTACTGCTGGTAGCGCGCCAGCTTCTTCTCGCCGGCGTCGAATACGACGAAGCCGTAGGTCAACTCCAGCAGCCGCTCAGGGCGGCACAGCGCCCACATCGCCCGGTCCTGCTCCGTCGGTAGCCGGTCCTCACCTGCGGCCGCCAAAAGGGCGCTCACGGCCTCCTCGGCCTCCGGCTCCCTCCATCTGGCCCAGAACTCCCCCTTTGTACCAACTGTCGCGTACAGCAGCTCATTGGGCTGCACCGAGAGGATGATCTGCGCGTAGTAGAACAGGTCCCGGATGTGCTCGGGCCTCTGGTAAGAAATGAGCTGGCGAAGACCGGCCGTCACGGATTCGTTTTTGTCTCGGCGCTTGCATTCGATGACGACGAACGGGATGCCGTTGACGAAGAGGACGAGGTCGGGCTTCTTGCCGCGCTCCCGGCCCTCGACATAGAACTCGGGGACGACATGATAGACGTTGCGCTCCGGGCGCTCCCAGTCGACATAACGGAGAGGGTAGCTCTTGCGGTCGCCCTCAATGTCCTGTTCCAGGCTCTTGCCTAGCGTGAGCAGGTCGTAGACGTATTCATTGGTGTGGACAAGTCCGCCCAAGGGCGGTGTCCGGAGGGCCTCAATGGCTTCGTGGATGTTGCCGTCGGAAAAGTCGTAATGGCGGCCCTTGTATTCGATCTGGTTCAGGCGGCGGAGCTGCGCGTCGAGAACGCTGCGCAGGAGCACCTCGCTCGTCGAGCCGCCACGGGAACCCAGAGCTTCCTCGGGTGAGAGGAACGTATAGCGCAGCCGCTGATCCTGAGAGATGTGCTGGAGCAGGCGGATCGCCGGCGCCTGGGAGTCATCCCATTCAGCGTAGTTTGTCGTCGTGCTCATGTCTGTTCCTCGCGATCACTGCGGCCTTCCGCAGCATCTTTCCACAGAAAACACACTCGCAGTACAAGCCACCAGGCATAGACGGCTCGGTAGCTGTAGAAGTCCTCGTCCGACATCAACCCATGGCCGAACTTGTTGCGTAGGTTATCGCCACTACCAAGGGCCAGCAGGCCTTGCAGGTCGCATACCATATCTTCACCAAGCATCTCGATGAGCTGCGGTCTAAAATTCTCATTTTCGAGCAGCATGATTAAGCTGCGCTCGTCCTTAATTCCCGAGGTGTTGAGGCCTGTCGAGATCACTCCCTTCTGCCTCAGCAAGTGCCGCAACGACTCTTCGACATGTGGAACGAGGAGTGCGGTAGCAACCATGAAGTCGGCTTGGAGACCGGCGTGGAGGCCACGCATGAACGTGCGCACTCGGCGTGTGGGAACAAACGGGTTCAAAGTCACCAGCGCCTGGAATGCCTCCAGGCCTGCACTATGATGAAACAGAATCTGCCGACGGGTAGGTTCGACATGGTTGACCACGATATCTGCCCGGCGGAACGAAGCCTCCGAGTGTACCTCGTGTTCGAGGGCCGCAACTTCGTTCTCGAACGCCGAAGGCTTCATCGCCACTGTCCGCCCCATCCTATCCACCGCCCGTGCTCGGATGAACATCGTAAGCGGACTTATCTCAGCCACTTCTCGCAGCTCTTGCTCCAGCAGTGCTCGACTGGGAGATGTCGCCAAATAGGCAAGCTCCGCCAGAACTTCCTCAGCAGGCATGTTGGCGAAATGTCGCCTCACGCTCTCAATTTCCTCAGACATCGCAAGGCACCGAAGAATCATGCCGAACTCCTTCGTCATCTTCCCCTGCGCTGCTCTCAGCAGACGCTTTAGTTCGTCTCTGCGGTCATCGAAACCGGGAAGATCTCGATAGGCCTTGTATGCACGCTTGTAGCAGGAGGCCACACTCATCTGGGTGGGCGCAGTTTCTGCTTTCTTCACCCAGCACTCGGCAGCCTCGATCCCAACGGCGCGCTCAGAATCGGAATCGCCGCTCCGGCGGTGGCATATCGCGGCCGTTTTCCAAAAGGCTTTCGCTGTCCACAGGTTGCGCTCCGTTTCGAGGAACCGGGCATTCTCCTCTGCGTGCGCTGCCAGCACAGCCGGCTTGCCAAGCCGGTATTCAAGCTGTAACTTGGTCAACGCGGAGGACAGATCAGTTGGATCACTTCCGCTCTTCGTCGAGTTGACGTCTCCAACAACGGCCTCGCACTCCTTTAGCTTCTCGGCATTTTTCAGCCGGGCGGCGATATCCAAGGCACGCTCGAACCGACGCATGGACGCCGTCGGTTTGGCGTCTACGAGGCGCTGGGCTCTCTCGAGGTACGACGATGCCCCTGTCTGCCATGTGTAATGCCCACCTTTCCGCCGTAGCCATAGCACGTCCGCTACGCGCGCGCATAACTCGGGATCACCAATGCTGGGAGCCAGCCCGACCAACGATCGTAAAGCCTCATCGCTGAATTCTTCGATATGCGGTAGCTGCCCAGGATGTTCAGCGAATACCGTCTGTGAGTCACCATGGGCAAGCCACATCCCGCTTGCAGCCTTCAGAAGCGTGTATATGGCTTCGCCCGCGTCATCGCTACTTACGTGCAGCTCACGGCGGCGCTTGCCGAACGCCTTGATGTAGTGTCTGCACAACGGTTCAGCGCACCCTTCAAGTGCAGCCAGCCAATCATATTTGGCGAAGTCCTCGGCCGAAAGGATTCGGTTAATCATGAGGCGTTCGATTTATGAGGCGACCGAAGTTTGGATGTCTCTATTCATAGACCGAAGCTTCACCCGCACCTCACCAGTTATCAGGCGATGCATCAGCCCCTTCTTTTGCTTCAGAAGGACAGTACGTTCGTGACGGCGGAGCTCAAGTTCGGCAGTCGCAGCGTCGAGGACGTTTGCGATCTCCTTTTGCTCGTCCACCGACTTTGGGATCGTCAACTCGATCTGCTTGAAGCTGGAAAACTTCAAGTTCAGCGTGTCGGAAACGAGACCCTGTGAGTACCTCAGGAATCGGTGAACGACGGTGGGCGATTTAAACAGGTGGGCGGCAAAACGGACGTCGATCCCTTTCTTGGCCACGCAGACGGTGTAGGCCGGGCTGACTATGCCGTCTTCGGACGAGACGGCCGACACCCCCTGCCACATACGCATCGTGTTATAGGCGATATCGCCTGGCGCCACGCGCAGGTAGTTCGATTTGTCGGACGCGGAAATGTCGCGGCGGTCTAGTGTGTCCTGCCGCACGATCCCATGCTCCCCAGAAACGGACAGTAACGGGAGATCTCCTCGATTGCACTCTTTTCGCTGTCGGAAAACCTGTCCGAGCTTGACCACGTGCCATGCCTCGTCTGCGTACGCCGGTAGCCTCACCTCACCCGTTAGCATGCGTTGGGCGAGACCCCTCAGTCGCTGTTCCTTCATGGCAATAAGTGCGTCAAGCTGCGCTAGCGCCTCGTCCCAGGCGCCGAGGATAAGGGCGATCTTGCGCTGCTCGCGGTACGGTGGCAACGCGACGATATACTCAGCTAACTCTACTCGATTGATTTTGGGGATTCCGCTACGCACCGACACAGACTCTGCAAACGCTGAAAAACGTTCTCCTAGGAGTACGCCTAATATGAATCCTGGTGACACGCTTTCCTTCGCCCTCAGCGGATACATGTCCGCACTACAAAGCCCATCGAAGTCAACCAGCGTGGCCTTTCGTAAATATGGACGGATCTTGCAGTAAACAATGTCTCCTGAATTGAAGAGGTATTTGCCACTCGATGCCCCTTGTTCTCCTGCCGTAACTCGTTTAAGGAGGCGGCCCGTGCCACTCTCCACGTGATCTGGTGCCACTAATACCATTGATATATAGGGCTCTTTCTTAGGATCGACTTGCCCGCTAGCAATGTCAACGGCTTTAAGGAGAGGCGTGAGTGTCCAATCACTAGGCAGCCAGCCAAGTTGTTTTACCTTTCGGAAATCGGGACGTTCTTCGGTTTCAGAGTCCGCTTCCTTAGCAAGCGCCTGATGGTGGTCTTCAGACGCTGGCGTCGAATCGAGAAGGGTTGTCTGTCGCTTTTTCGTGTTGTCGCTCATCGTGTTGCTGATCCTTTCGTTCCAGACGCCCCTTGTCGGATCCCGTCATTCATGTGGGAAGCCCTAGCTCCTGTAGGTAGCCGTTCAACTTCCGCCGGGTATCACCTAGCTTCTCCTCCAACTCACGTATCATGATGGCCACAGCCTCCAAGTCGACCGGCTCCTCCGGCTCGAACGTATCCACATAGCGAGGGATGTTAAGGTTGCAGTCGTTCTCCTCGATCTCGGCCCGCGAGGCCTTGTATGCGTACTTCTCCACCATCTCGAAGTCGGGATCACGCTCGTAGGCCTGGTAGGTCTCGACGATACGCTTGATGTCCTGCCGACGAAGCACGTTCTGGGTGCCGCGATCATCGAAGTCCCGCGAGGCGTCAATGAAGAGCACGTCCCCATGCTCGCGTCCCTTCCTAAAGATGAGGATGGCGGCCGGGATGCCCGTCCCGTAGAAAAGTCCCTCGGGCAGTCCGATGACCGCCTGTAGCAGGTTTGCCTCGATAAGGCTCCGGCGAATTTTGCCTTCCGCGCCTCCGCGGAAGAGGACGCCATGCGGCACGATGACGCCCACGCGGCCCGTCGCCTCCTTCATCGAGGCGATCATGTGCAGCAGGAAGGCGAAATCGCCTTTCGACTTCGGCGGCATGCCGTGCTTCGTGAACCGCTTGAACGGATCCTTCTGCACATCTCCATACCCCCATTTCTTGAGTGAGAACGGCGGATTGGCTACCACGATGTCGGCCTTCAGAAGCTGGTCGGCCTCCTTCAGTTTCGGGTCGCTGATGGTGTCGCCGGCCTCGATCTGTGCCCCATCGACGTTGTGGAGGAACATGTTCATCTTGGCCAGTGCCCATGTCGAGCGGTTGTTCTCCTGGCCATAGATGGCGAAATCGTTCGACGACTTCTTGTCCGGATGCAACTCCTTGTCCGGGTGGCGCAACTCGTCGGCCACTGTAATTGCGAGGGAGCCCGAGCCGATCGTCGGATCATAGATGCGCTCGCCGGGCTGCGGGTCGAGCAGCAGTGCCAATAGCTTCGAGACCTCCTTCGGTGTGTAAAACTCGCCGCCCTTCTTGCCCGAGTCCGAGGCGAAGCGGGAGATAAGATACATGTAGCCGTCGCCGATGACATCGGCCATGCCCGTGTCGCTCGTGTCGGTGAAAGCCGAGAAGTTGAGTGCCGGGTCGGAGAAGTCGTCGAAGAGGCTCTTCATGCGTCGGTTACGAGCCTTCGTCTCACCCAGGTTTGGCTCGCTGTTGAAATCGATGTTGCGGAACACGCCCTCCAGCTTCTGCTTGTTGGCGTCCTCGATCGCCTGTAAGGCTTTGTTGATCTTGTCTCCCAACTCCGCGTCGTTCCGGTGCTCATCGCGTACGTAATAGAAGGAGGTCCCCTCCGGCAGCACGAACCGGTCACGCTCCAGCTTCCGGCGGATGAGCGTCTCATTGTCGCCGTACTTCTCGCGCAGCTCCCGTTCGTGTCTGGCGTGGATGTCGGAGAGATACTTCCAGAAGAGAAAGACGAGAATGTAATCCTTGTACTGCGCCGGGTCTACGGTGCCACGAAAGGTGTCGCATGCACTCCAGAGCGCATTGTTGATCTTGTCTTGATCCGGACCGGGCATGGTGATTTCGACTCTATGGTTGATGAATTCGTTCGAGCAGTAGCGTGTCTGTAAACAGACGGCGCATTTTCAGGAGCTGACGAGTAAGTTGATGTTCCACTTCTGAGAGGCGGGCCACTTCGGAAACTTTCTCCTGGACCTCAAGAGGCGGAAGGGGAAGCTCCAGGCTTCCAAGTGCGTCCCGGCGCAGCATCTTTACGGACACCCCTCCACGCAGCGCCTCGAAATATGCCTGCGCAATAGGCTGATTCAGATACCAGGCCAGGTATCCCGGCAACACGACCTCTTCACGCAGAACAAGCTGCCGGGGTCGTGGGCGAAGGAGATAGAAGGTGGAACTGGCAACCACGTTGTCGGGCAAATGCCCAAAATGGTACGCACGGTTCCGCGGACCATAGGCAACGAAAAGGACGGACCTATCGTCCACCACGTGATACTCACGCGGACTAATATCACTGACCAACGGCAACTCCTCTGCCGTTACCTCGCCGGAAGAGCCGATGCTGCTCGGCTGAAGGATCCGGAACTTTCCTTCAGGATCGTGCTCGATCCTTCCGCGGAAAAAAAATCCCGGCTTGATCGACACGAGTGAAGCCAATTTATGATGGTGACTCATCGGCCGTGGGTATGTAGGCTTCGATGGGTGCGAAGAACGCTTCGCGAATTTTTCTCATACCAGCAAGATCGGCATTTAGGGTGCATGAACGGCGAAAGTCGTTGCGACTATAACTGCACTATCGACATACTGTGCTAATTCAGGGAACCACTCTTGCTGCAGTATCATAATAGTGCACTAAAGATGGAGACACAAGCAGGTGCCGCCCGTACTGGATCTAAGCCTGAAAAATAGTCTTCCCGGCATAACATGAGCGCATCACACAGTCAGTATTCGTTCAACGCACCCATAGAACTATAGGCCCTCCCATGTCCCGTACACATGTTGATCACAGCACCATAGCCCGGTTCGCACAAGAGCGGGTCAACTTACCGCGCGAGAAGGCGAACGAGTACCGCGCACAGGTTCGACGGCTTCGTGAGAAGCTTGAGACTTACCTATCGGAACACCCGGATTTTTCCCTTCGGAAGATGCTCCTGTCGGGCAGCCTCGCGAAGAGTACGGCGCTTCGTACGCTCAACGACATAGACGTCGCTTGCTACATCACAGGTACCGATGCGCCACATGACGTACCGGCCCTTCTCGACTACTTGGCTGAACGACTGCGCAACGCGTTCCCGAACTTCAACCCCGATCAGGTACAGCCCCAGACGTACTGCGTGAAGGTGTCCTTCCGCGGATCCGGTCTCGATGTCGACGTCGTGCCCATTCTGTACGACGGAGATGCGGACTGGTACGGCAACCTTGTCAGCCAAGAAGACGGATCCTTCCTCGAAACGAGCATACCCCGTCATATTGAATTCTCGCTCAAGAGGCGAAAGGCCCACGAGGATTTTTCGCAGGTAGTCCGATTGGTCAAGTTTTGGGTGCGCAAGGAGAAGCGAGAACGAGACGGGTTCCGTTTCAAGTCATTCATGGTCGAACTCATCCTCTCGCATCTAGCCGATCATGGTCAGGACTTCTCCGACTACCCTGAGGCCATGCAGGCGTTCTTCACGTACGTAGCTCGCTCCGATATGCGGGAGCGCATCGTCTTCGAGGACTACTACAAGGCGTCCGCCGTAGGTGCGTACTCTGACCCGGTCCAGATCATTGATCCCGTCAATCCCTGCAACAATGCGAGCTGCCTGTACACTTCCGCACAAGCCGATGCGATCGTGGATGCAGCTCTCGACGCGGGCGATGCTATTGATGCCGCCCTTACGGCTCCCACGAAGCAAGAGACAGTCTACTACTGGCAAAAAGTACTCGGCACCACCTTCTCCGCCTGAACCGACATGAGCTACAGCTATACTCTTTCAAATACCACCACATTCACCGTCACCCATGCTCGCCACATGGCAGCAAAGGTGGCCGCTGACCTGAAGCGGCTGGAACGCTTCTACGGGAAGCCCAGTGATACTGACATCGCCAACTACGAAGCAGAAATCATTGCCCTCCTTAAGGCCGGATACCTCAATGAGGTGACGTACGGGTTCAAGCGCGGCGGCCTGTGGATCGAGCCGACACTCCGTTACTCGGCAGCCGACCTGAACGGCGATACGGCATTAGATGATGATCCAGGAAGGGTGCGTCCCGGCGCCAATGTGAGCGGTGCCGCCTTCTACAGCTTTCTCAGCTACGACTCGTCCTGGTTTTCACTGAGCCAGGATGAGCGGGAGAGATTCAGGAAGACCCTATCGGTCGTTCGCACCACCGCGGAAGAACCCGAAGTAGATGGCTACATGAGTCCAGACCGTACGTACTCGGCCGGAGGGCGTGCACTTAACCGTTTCACCGTAAGGAGTTATTAATGATCAACAAGCTTCACATGGACGACCTATTCGAGCAGCACGTCGTCTACCCCGACCCCGACGCACGAGATCGGCTCAATCGTCTCATTGGTCTTGACGAGCACAAGGCACGTCTCGGCAAGATCTTGAGCCTGCTCGTCAACCCCGGTGGCATGGCGCGGTGGGCCACCGAACACCACCCCAACGCAGTCGGCCTCCTGGAAGGCGTTTTGAGACGCCCCCCGCTGGTCGTCCTGTCTGGCGACGTAGGAGCTGGAAAAACGGAGCTGGCCTCCACAATCGGAGATGCCGTAGCAAGGCTGGAGGACATTGACGTCACACTCTTTCCTTTGAGCCTTGCAACGCGCGGCCAGGGACGCGTCGGCGAGATGACGCAGCTCTTGGCAGCCGCCTTCGACTACACGGTCGAACAGGCCGCAAGATTGAAGACAACCTCAGGAAAAGCGCGAGGCGCTGTTCTACTTCTAGTAGACGAAGCCGACGCGATCGCTCAATCTCGCGAGAACGCTCAGATGCACCACGAGGACCGGGCTGGCGTCAATGCCTTTATCCGCGGAATTGATCGGATCGGTGACGCACGCCTCCCTGCTGCCGTTATAATGTGCACGAATCGGCTGAGTGCACTGGACCCTGCTATCAAACGCCGAGCAGCAGACATTCTGACCTTTCGTCGCCCCGGTGAAGACCAGCGTCGAGCTGTGCTGGGTCGTCTACTGACCGGCCTCAAATTCGGGAAAGATGACATTCAAAAATTGGTTAACGCGACAGGGATTCTCACAGACCGTCCATACGGATTCACATTTTCAGACATCACGCAGCGCTTGATTCCTGCGATAGTCCTTGATGCGTATCCCACTGAGCCGGTACGCCCCTCCCGTGCCCTCGAAATCGCCCACACGTTAGTTCCGACCCCTCCATTCAACGATGGTCTATTACCATGAACTGGTCTCTCCCAAAACTGCTGTCTAGCCTTCATGAAGACATCCATAACCGACTGTATACGGTTCGGAGCAGTATCGCACATCCGACTGCCAAAGGGGACGGTAGCGAGAATGTCTGGATCGGGTTGCTGAATAAATACTTGCCTAGGCGCTACTGTGCCACAAGTGCTTTCGTAGTGGATAGCAAGGGGACATTCAGTGAGCAGGTTGACGTCGTGGTGTACGATCGACAGTTCTGTCCGCTCATCTTCGAGTACGAGGGAACAACGGTTGTGCCAGCTGAAAGCGTTTATGCTGTCTTCGAGGCGAAGCAGGAGGTCGACGCCAACCAGATACAGTATGCCCAGGCCAAGGCTGCGACCGTACGTCGTCTCTACCGAACCAGCCTGCCCATTCCACATGCAGGAGGAAAATATGACCCGAAACCGCTCAACCGAATCATAGCCGGTATCCTGACCCTTGACAGTTCCTGGAACCCCCCCTTTGGGGCTTCAATGCTGACTTCCTTAAAAAAGGGCACTCACGATGAACAAATCGATATCGGATGCGTCGCCTCGCATGGCTACATGGTTCTTGACCCCGTTACCGGCTCCTATTCGTTCGAGACGGGTGGCAAGCATGCGACGGGGTTTCTACTCAGGCTGATTACGATGCTGCAGGTGAGCGCGACAGTGCCAATGATTGACGTGCAGGCTTATGCCGCTTGGTTGGACGGATAACCTCCTAAACCCAATAGCATTGCCTCGGCTTTTTGGGAAACGGAATCCAAGCTGTTGTCAGACGTCATGTTGTACCCACGTATTTAGGTCAAAACCAGACCCTTTCGCGGCACATTTCTACTCAGTTTGTGACAGGGTGTCGGGACAATATCGTAATAGCGGCTTCTTCTTCATCACGCTCTCGCTCTCAGGTGCCGCCTACACAGGCAAAAAGCAGCGCGCCGCGCAGGTCCGTTGGACCCGCGCGGCGCGCCGTGTTGCCCCACCAGGATTCGAACCTGGAACCTCTTGATTCAGAGTCAAGCGCTCTGCCAATTGAGCTATGGGGCAGAAGAGCTGAAATTAAGGCGCGTGTAAGCGAAAACCAATCTGCTGGTTTCCTCGGCCGGTCGTCTTAGCCGGTTTTTGACGCGCCTCCCGGACCGCGCCAAGCCGGCTGACACCTGCTACCGATCCTGGAAGTCCCTTTTCATTGCGGCATTGAACCGGGCGAGTTGATCCGCAATCGGCTCCATTCCCTTTGCGGCACGGCGTTCGTCCACGTGTTCGGGGTCTGTCATGGGTTGGGGAACGTACTCGCCGGAGCGTTCATCCAGCATCATTTGTGTACCGTACACCTGTGGGCGGCCGGACTCCAACTCGGTCCGGTCGAGTGATGGCGCATATTCGTACCAGTCGGCTTCGCCGGCCTCGCACGCTCGCTTCATGACGGGAAGGATCTGGAGGCGCATTTCGAGATCCATGTGCGTCAGTGTATTGGCCGCGGCGAACGCGGCTTCCTCACCGACGGTGGAAAGGGGGGGCCAGCCTCCGTCGTCAAGGATGTCCAGGAGAACAGCTTGGTTCTTTTCATGCCGTTTGCCCATGGCATGCGACAGCAGAGTCAGGACCGGGGACTGACCGGCGCTCTGTCGGAACAGGAGCATCATGTGGTAGCGCCCAACCCACTCGTTTCGGCGCATCCGGAACAGTTTTCGCGCCAGTTCGCGGTCAAAAACGCCGGACACCTGCATGGAGAGCCGATCGAGCATGGTCTGTTCTATGTGCTCCCAACGGGGGTCCTCGGTCATGAAATAGAGATCGGGGTCGTACAGGACGCGCATGGACTCCATGGCCGGCAGGGCTTCCTCCAAGTGTTTGAAGGCCGGATCGAGATAGTCGAGGTGCAGCGCATAGGTGGAAGCCAATGCATATGAAATGCCCTCTTCTCCGCCGCGTTCATCCGGCCGTGTCTGATCATACACCTCGGTGTAGGCATCGACGGCGGCAAGCAGGTCGCCGGCAGCCCGGAGGCTGTCGCCGACGGCACGGCTTTGGGCAGCGGAGGAGAGGACAAAGGACGGAAAGAGCAGCACGACCAGGAAGGACACGCTGAATAATGGGGTTCGGAAGTGGGACATGGGCGCGTACGGGTTGATTTCCGGTCAACCTAGCCACACCATGACGCAGGTCAATGAGATTGTCGACGGACGGCCTGCAGGCGTCGACCATCGACGGTCAGGATCCCGGATCAGCCGCCGCATCCGCATCCACATCCGAAACCGGTACGCCGCGCCACTCGGCAATTTTGTGCACGATCATGTCGCGTACATGGCGGGTCAAGTCCGTACCGTCATCGAAACGGGTGACGTCAACCGGCGGGAAGACGTGCAGGCGGATGGTGCAGGGTGGGCCGAATTTCCATCCACTGCGGGGAAGGGCATCGAACGTGCCGTCCAGGGCCAGCGGCAAGACCGGTACGCCGAGCTTCATGGCCAATTTGAACGCGCCGTCGTTGAACGCATGGACGCGGCCGTCCGGTGATCGTGTGCCCTCGGGCATGATCATGACGGACATGTTGCCGTCCAGCCGTTTCTTCGTCTCGATCATGACCTCCGCACGGCTGCGGCGGTCGTCCCGTTGCACCGGAATGTCACGCGAAATGCGCATCATCCATCCCAGGATGGGCAATTTGAAGGTCTCGGCCTTGCCGACCCACTTCATGTCCCAGGGGAGCCGGCTGACCACGGGGATGTCGGTGAACGACTGGTGATTGCACACGACCACGTACGGGTTGCGGATGTTCGCGGGGAAGTCGCCCGTGATGTGCACGTCCCAGATGGGGTTCACACCGGCCATCCACGCGCCCAGCCGTCGGAATTGCCGGCCGGTCGCGTACTTCCACTCGTCCCGGTCGAACAGATGGGTCACGAACATGACCGGCACCCAGATGAGGGTGAGCAGGGAAATCGAAAGCCAGGCCCAGATGGATCGGAGTACAACCAAGATGACACACGCGCGTTGATGGAGGGATCAAGATACCTGCCCCCGTTCTCCAGTGCATATCCTGAAGTACTTCCACGAAGAGCCTGCCGGGCTTGAAATCCTGACCCGGGAGACCAGTCCGCACGCGCGCCGTCCGGATGGTCCGGCCCTGTCCCTGGAGGATTTCCTGCGTGCCCGCCCGTATTTCCGGGGATATCTGTCGGCGACAGACCTGGAGACCGGTCGGACGGGGGCGTCCACGTTGCCGGAGACGATTACGGGTGTGCTGAATGCGGTGCTGCCGACGCCCCGGATCCATTTCACGGTCGATGCCCAGCTCTGGACATCCTTCCGTGACGCTACGCGACCGGAGGATCTGATGGATGCGCTCACCGACCGGAATCCGCGTTCGCTCATCGTGTGCGGGTTGCCGACGTTCTCCGAGACCCGGCCGTTCATTGAGATCATCCTCAAGGAGGACCGGAGGACGGCGCTGCGGCCCATTACGGAGGTCCTGGACCAGGGGGGTACGGTCCTGCTTCCGGAACCCGCCCACGATGGGCACGACTGGGCCGTGTTTTCGGCGGTACCCCTGGCCGATGCGTTTGCGGGGGCGGTACGTGACCGCTTGCACGAGGAACTGACGGCCTACGTCATTCCCATGGCACGGGCCCGTAGCGAACACGCGTTCTGGTTCGAACGCTACGACCTGGACAAGTACGCCGAATACCGGATCAACGGATCGGGTTGACCTCCACACGGTAGCCGGAACGGGTCTCGGTCAGTTCGGCATTCTCTGCCCGCAACTGCGCCGGGGCACCGCCACCGCTCAATACCAGTTCCAGGTTGCCGTTCTCTCCTGCGATGGTGATCGTGATGGTACTCACGGATGGGGTGACCGGGTTGTCCGGGTCAATCGCTTCGGGGTCCTCGATCACATGGAACGTGAACTGGGTAATGCCCGGCCCGCGGACGACGTGCTCGTAATCCATGCCGCCGCTGAAGGCCGTTTCTGACAGCGTGACCTCGGTATTTCCGACGGTCTTGATGGCCGTGCCTTCTGCCTTGACGACAATGGACGTGCCGGCCACCAGGGGATTCCCGTTGTAGTCGGTGACGCGCAGGGAATAGGCCTGGTTCAGGATCGCGTTGCCGGGGGAGACCTCCACGAGCGGTGTTCCGGAGAACACGACCGGTGTGGTGGCAAAGACCTCGGACTGGTTTTCATCCACGGTCGTGGCCGTAACATGGACAATTCCGTCTGAAGGCAGTGGGTTGGCGGACGTCAACTCCACGGAGCCACGCCCTGACTCATCGGTCTGTACCGAGCCGCCGATGACGCCATGGCTGGTATTGAAATAGACCGACGTGCCGGGGCGAACCGGGTTGCTGTACTGGTCCCCGACAATCACGGAAATATTGTTCGTCAACCCGAGGATATTCAAACCCGGGAAATTGCGGCGCACCGGTCCGAGCGAAAAATGGGTCTGGGCCGGATGTCCGCCATGGATCGTCAGCGCAACCGGCTGGGAACGGACCGTGCGGCCGGCAACGTCGGTTTCGGCAATGACCTGGACCACGCCGGCGCGCGTCCCGGAGGACACGTGGACCTGGACCTGGCCGTTGTTGTCGGTGGTGGCCTCCATCGGGGCGATTTCCTCACCGCCGCCGGGACGCGCGCCGAACCGGAACTGGACCCGGGCGCTCTTGGTCAGGATGACCGGGCGTCCGACCGAATCGGCAAGCTGGAAGGTGAGCGTGGCGACTTCCTGCGATCCGCTTTCGCGGACGCCGATGGCTGCAATGGACTGTCCGATGAGCAGCATGTTTGCGGCTCGTCCGGACTCCTTGGGTGCATCGGCTGCGGGAGCAATGGAGATGGTCGGTACCTGGATGATGCGTCCGGCCAGCGCCAGGACCGTCGTATTGGCCGATGAGAACCCGTCGAGGGAGGCCTGGACCGTCAAGTCCATGGTGCTGTCTATTTCAACGTCCACGCTGTATTCGCCCGACGCATCGGCCTCGAACAGGAGGTCCATGGGCAGGATGCGGACGAAGGCACCGGGGACCGGTGCTGCCGTATCGGAATTCAACACGACTCCCGAGAGCGTGACCACACCGCTGGTGTCGTCATCGTTCGAGAGCGCGTCGCATCCCGTGGAAAAGACAAGGATCGGGAACAGCAGCAGAAGAAGACGGCGCATGGTAAACGTTTGGACGTGGCTGGATACGAGGTGTATCGACCACGCGAAACCGTGCTTAAACGCGCGGCGTACTGTCAAGAAACCGTTAACCACGAAACCCCGGGAGCCTGTTCGTAGATTAAGCAGGTCCCCATATCCACTACACGACGACTGATGGCTATCAAAAGTATCGACATGAACGCCGTTGCGGCGGCAACCGGCAACGTTTACGAGTCCCTTGCCGTGCTGTCCAAGCGAGCCCGTCAGGTGTCCACGCAGAGCAAGGCCGAGTTGGATGAGAAGCTGGCCTACTTCGAGGGTTTCGAACAGGAACTCGAAGATCCGCGTTTCCAGGAGGAGCAGGCGAAGGTTTCGCTCGAATATGAAGTGAAGCCCGAGCCGACCGAGGTCGCCATTGACCAGCTGCTCGGCGGGGACGTCTACTTCCGCGATTCCGGCGCCGAACTTCCCGCTTGACGCGCGCTCATCATGCGCGCGACGCTGGGCACCCCGCTTTCCCCCTGGAGCCGCCGGCTATGGACGACGGCACAGATCGTGGCCTTTGGTGTAACGCTGGCCGTGGTGGCCGGGCTGTTCCTGGCGCCTGATTTGACGCTGCGGCTGGCCTGGTACGGGATCGTGCCGGTGCTGCCGGCGTCGTTCCTGTTGAACGCCGGATT
Source organism: Rhodothermales bacterium (assembly GCA_040221055.1). NCBI lineage: Bacteria > Pseudomonadati > Rhodothermota > Rhodothermia > Rhodothermales > Rhodothermales bacterium. Next base: position 60,169 of record JAVJVN010000013.1, read on the forward strand.
GTGGCGTGGCGTGTGTCCGATTGCTTCGGCCAACACCTTCCGTTCCAATGACCGGGGCCGCCCCATGTCCACGCAGGCCATGAAGATCCTCTGGACGGTAGGCATAGGCCTTCTGCTGGTGCTCATTCCGCTGCGTCATGTCCTCTTGAACGGGAACGGACCGGCACTTGGTGTGCTGCTGCTGCTCATTGTCGGGGCTGCGTTCGCTTCGGGTTGGTTTGTGCGGGCCAAGGGCGGGTTCTGCAATTCGGTCTGTCCCGTCCTGCCGGTCGAGAAACTCTACGGTCAGCATCCCCTCATCCACGTACGGAATCCCCGCTGCGTACCCTGTACACTCTGTTCCACCAAGGGCTGCATGGATATCGATACGCTCAAGGCGGTACACACGGCGTCCCGCGGAGGCAGCGATTCCGGTGGACGGTCGTGGCTCAGGACACCCATGGGGCTGTTTGCAACCGTCCTTCCGGGGATCATTCTGGGCTATTTCCTGGTGGATGACGTTCCGTCCAGCTCTGCGCTCGAAATCTACGGCACGGTTCTCGGCATGGGCGCCGCGAGCCTGGTTGCCTTTGCCGCGCCCATCGGGCTCGCCGACCTCCCGCCCCGGCGGGTATCGCCGTTGCTCGCCGCGCTGAGCGCCGGCCTGTATTACTGGTTCGCGGCACCCGGCAGCGTGGCTGCTTTCGGGGGACCGGTGGAACTGGGACTCCTGCTGCGGGGCGCATTCCTGACGCTCGTCGTCGTGTGGCTGGTCCGGGCGCTCCCATGAATGAACGCATTGTCGTCCGGGGTGCCCGCGAGCACAATCTGAAGAATGTTGATCTGGATATCCCGCGGAACCAACTGGTGGTGATTACCGGGTTGTCGGGTTCAGGCAAATCGTCGCTGGCCTTCGATACCATCTATGCCGAGGGTCAGCGTCGCTACATGGAAAGCCTGTCGGCCTACGCCCGGCAGTTCCTGGGCATGATGGAGCGCCCGGACGTGGATTTCATTGACGGCCTGTCGCCGGTCATTGCCATCGAGCAGAAAACCGTGAGCCGGAATCCCCGGTCCACGGTCGGGACCGTAACCGAGATCTACGATTTCCTGCGCCTGCTGTATGCCCGCGCCGCCACCGCTTATTCATACGTAAGCGGCGGTGAAATGCGGAAGCAGTCGGACGACGAAATCATTGACGGCATCCTGTCCCTGCCCGAGGAGTCCCGCGTGTTGCTGATGGCGCCGCTCGTGAAGGGGCGGAAGGGGCACTACCGCGAACTTCTCGAACAGATTGCCAAGCAAGGATTCCAGCGGGTCCGCATTGACGGCGAACTCGTCGAAGTCGAAAAGGACCTGAAAGTGGATCGGTACAAGACCCACGATATCGAGGTGGTGGTGGACCGACTCGTCATCCGCGAGGGCATCCGGAGTCGTGTAAGCCAATCGGTGGAGACTGCGCTCGGCATGGGCAACGGTACACTCATCGTGCGCCTGCTGGATGAAGACCGGGACCGGCTGTTCAGTCGGCATCTCTTCAGTCCGGAGGACGGCATATCCTACGACGACCCGTCCCCGAACACGTTCTCGTTCAACTCGCCCTATGGCGCGTGTCCGGACTGCAACGGTCTGGGTTCCAAGCGGGAAATCGACCCCGAACTGGTCATTCCGGATCCGGGAAAGACCATCAACGAAGGGGGTATCGCGGTCCTCGGGGAGCCCCGGGATATCTGGGTGTTCGCCCAGGTACGGGCCGTGGCCGAGGCCTATGGTTTCGGCTTCGACACGCCGCTTGGTGCACTGTCGGACGAAGCCCGCACCGTGCTTCTGGAGGGCGCCGGCGACGAGCAGTTCGACATTGTTTATTCCTACAAGGACCGCCAGGTCACGTACAAGCACCGGTTCTCCGGTGTCTACGGCCACGTCTGGCACACCTACGAGAACACCTCGTCCAACAAGTCGCGGAAGTGGGCCGAGGGGTACATGCGGATGATGGACTGCGCCACCTGCGGGGGCGGTCGTCTGAAGCGCGAAAGTCTGTCGTACCGGCTTGGGCCGCATTCGATTGCGGATCTGGTGCGTATGGACCTGGACGGGCTGCGCACGGCCCTCCGGGGGCTGGATCTCACGGAGCGGCAGCAGATCATTGGCGGTCCCATCATCAAGGAGATCTGCGAACGACTGGACTTCATGGTGAACGTGGGCGTGGGCTACCTGGAACTGGACCGGCCGGCCCGTTCGCTGTCCGGGGGAGAAAGCCAACGCATCCGTCTGGCGACCCAGATCGGGACGCAGTTGACGGGTGTGCTCTATGTCCTGGACGAACCGTCCATCGGGCTCCACGCGCGGGACAACGAGCGACTCATCGCATCCCTGAAACAGCTCCGGGACCTGGAGAACTCCGTGCTCGTCGTGGAGCATGACCGGGACATCATCGAGGCCGCGGACTTCGTGGTGGACCTGGGGCCGGGGGCCGGGGAGCTCGGCGGTCGCGTGGTCGAGGCCGGTGAAAGCCTCACAGGGGCCTATCTGAGCGGGAAACGGTCCATCCGGATTCCCAAGACCCGCCGCAAGGGTACCGGAAAGGCCATCACGCTCACCGGCGCCCGTGGGCACAACCTGAAGGGTGATCCCCTGTCCATTCCGCTCGGGACGCTCACGTGCGTTACCGGCGTATCGGGCAGCGGGAAGTCGTCGCTCATCAACCAGACCCTCTACCCCATCCTGGCCGCCCATTTCCACGGGGCCAAGACCGTTCCGCTCAAGTACGACAGCGTGGACGGCATGAAGCACGTGGACAAGGTCATCGACATCGACCAGAGTCCCATCGGCCGGACGCCGCGCTCGAATCCGGCCACCTACACGGGCCTGTTCGGGCACATCCGGGATCTGTTCACGCAGTTGCCTGAATCGCAGATCCGGGGATACAAGGCGGGTCGCTTCTCCTTCAACGTGAAAGGGGGACGATGCGAAACGTGCAAGGGCGCCGGCATCGTGAAGCTGGAAATGAACTTCCTGCCGGACGTGTATGTGGTGTGTGAGACGTGCGATGCGCGGCGCTACAACGCCGAAACGCTCGAAGTGAAGTACAAGGGCAAGTCCATTGCCGAAGTGCTGGCCCTCACCGTCGAGGATGCCCTGGCGTTCTTCGAGCACGTCCCGCGGATTGCCCGGAAGCTGCGCACGTTGCACTCGGTGGGACTGGGGTACATCCGGCTGGGTCAGCAGGCCACCACGCTGTCGGGCGGCGAGGCCCAGCGCGTCAAACTGGCCAAGGAGCTGTCCCGTCCGGGTACCGGGTCCACCCTCTACATCCTGGACGAGCCCACGACCGGCCTGCATTTCGAGGACATCCGGCACTTGCTGGTGGTGTTGCAGGCGCTGGTCACCAAAGGAAATACGGTTGTGGTCATTGAGCACAACATGGACGTCATCAAGGTCGCCGATCACGTCATCGACCTCGGGCCCGACGGGGGGCGCGGCGGCGGCCGGATCCTGTTCTCAGGGACGCCGGAGGACCTGGCCGGCATGGACACACCCACCGGAATCTGGCTCCGGGCCGAACTCGAGCGGTTCACGGACGACACGGACGAGGAGGACGAGGTCCTGGACCTGGACGCGCTCGCGTCGGATGACGACGATGACGACGAACCCGAAACCGATGCTGAAACGGAAGAGCCCGAATGAGCTTCATACCTGAATACAACAAGCCCGATGCGCCCGGAATAGCCATGAACTTCGACAACACCGTGTCGCTGTATCACATGGTGGAACCGGAAGACACGTTCGAGGACGCCGCCGGAGCGGTGTTCAGCCTTATCAAGACCGCCCAGGAGCAATACCCGGACTGGCCGCGCATCCTGTATGTGGACATCCTGGGCCACAAAGGTGAGCGCTCGGGGTTCGATGAGGACTTCTTTGAGTTCCAGCAGGAATTCTGGTTTTCGACCATGGCCCATTTCGTGACCGCGTTCGAGACGCCCTTGCTGGGCGGGCTCGTGAACCCCAATCCGCAGCAGAATGACCTGCCCGACCAGTTGGTCCTGAAGGGCCCCTGACCCGCTCACCAAAGCCACCCCACCCGCCATGAAAAACCTCCGTATGCACACCCGCCCCGGCACCGGGCTTTGCGCCCTCATCCTTGCCGGCCTCCTTGCGCTCAGTGGCCTGACTTCTCCGTCTGCCGCGCAGCACGATCCGGCCGGATCACGCACATTCCCCGGCGTGTTGCCCATGAAGGATCAGGCGGCCGCCATCGACCGCATGCTCGAAGAGCGCATGGAAACAGTCATTCCCATGATCATGCGCCGGGCTGGCGTGGACGTCTGGATCGTGGCCGCGCGCGAATACAACGAGGACCCGGTCATCCGGTCCATGCTGCCGGCAACGTGGATTGCGGCGCGGAGGCGGACCGTTCTGATGTTCCATGATGCGGGTCCCGACGCGCCCATACAGAGGCTGGCCGTGGCACGCTATGACATCGGCACCCTGTTCAAGGGCAGCTGGGACCCCGAGACACAGCCGGACCAGTGGGCCCGCGTGGCGGATCTTGTCCGGGAATGGAATCCCCGCGTTATCGGGGTGAACCGGTCGGAAACCTTCGGCCTGGCCGACGGGATCACCGCATCGGAATACGATGCGCTCCTGGCGGCCCTGGGCCCGGACCTGGCGCCTCGCGTTCGGGGCGCCGAAGAACTGGCCGTCGGATGGCTCGAAACCCGGACGCCGTCGGAAATGGCGGCGTATCCCACCATCATGCGCATGGCCCGGTCCATTCTTTCGGAAGGCCTGTCGGAAGTGGCCATTACACCGGGGGTCACGACTACCGAGGACGTGGAGTGGTGGTACCGGGATCGCATAAGGGAATTGGGACTCGTGACGTGGTTCCATCCGTCGGTGGACGTGCAGCGGGCGGGATCGAACGAACGGGACAACGATTTCTCCGCCCGGGAAGGGGTCGACGTCATCCTGCCCGGCGACCTGGTTCATGTGGACTTCGGCATCACCTACCTGCGCCTGAATACCGACACGCAGATGCTGGCGTACGTCCTTCGGCCGGGTGAAACCGCGCCGCCCGACGGTCTGGTGCGTGGGCTCGCCGTCGGCAATCGCCTGCAGGACATCCTGACGGACGAATTCGTCGCTGGCCGCAGCGGGAACGACATCCTGCGCCGGGCGCTCGACCAGGCCGCCCGGGAGGGCATAGAGGCCACCATCTATACGCATCCCATAGGCTTCCAGGGGCACGGCGCGGGCCCGACCATCGGCCTGTGGGACATGCAGGGCGGCGTACCGGGCAAAGGGGACTATCCCTTGTATCCGAACACGGCGCACTCCATTGAACTCAATGCGGCCGTCGCCATCCCCGAATGGGATGGCAAGACGGTCCGCATCATGTTGGAGGAAGACGCCTTCTTCGACGGGGAACACGTGTGGTACATCGATCCCCGTCAGACGGAACTGTTGCTTATTCCACGCTGAGTGACTCGACGTGTACGTTCAGGCCGTGATTCAGGCGCAGGCCGACAACGCCTTGCGTCGGAAGTGCCGCGTCGGTCGATACGTGTACATCCTGTCCGTTTACCTGGAAATGGGTCATGCCGTCCATGACCATTACGGTCAGGGTATTCTCGGCCGTTCCTTCGGTGGCGTCGGTGTAGGGTACGATGGCATCGTGGGCGGTCCAGTCCACCACGGTCTCCGTTTCCGATCCGCGGCGCACCTTGATTATGAACTCACCGGTCCGGCGGATGAGGAAATACAGGTATTCCTGGTCCGGTCCCTGCAGGTCGCTGCCGCCAAGAAACAGTCCGTATCCTTCACGGCGCTCGCCGGGATCGAACAGATGGATCTTGGTGGATGCCGTGTAGGCGCCGGTGGCCGTGAGTTCCGGGTGCCACAGGATGCCGCGCGGTCGGCGCATGGTGATGTGCCAGCCCGGCGTCATGTTCACGAAGTAGATGTCCTGGGCCTCGGCATCCTCGGCGTTGGCGCCGACCGTCGGCATGGAGTCGTCATCGGCGCGCACCAGCCATCCCGTCGGGACCGCCAGGTTCTCGCCCTGGGACAGGAACGAAGCGGCCGTGCTGTCGCCCGCGGTCATACCGGTGGCTTCGGATTCAGTCGGTTCGGTCTGCTCGGGTGATTCGCCGCCGCACGCGCCCAGGATGAGGGCCAGCAGCAGGATAGGGAGGACGTTTTTCATGGGTATTTGAGTACTGGTTCTGGGGTATGGAAAGTGGCCGGTCAGACGCCGGACAGCTCGTCAAAGATCATCTTGATGGTGCGTGCAACGCCATCCGGACGGTCGGGGTGGTAGAATTGTTCGAAGCCCGGCAATCGGTCGACGGCCAGGTCCTCGGCGGTCTTGCCGTCGCGGATCCCGGCCTGGACGTGGTCACGGACACCGCCCAGGAAATCGCGGAAGACCAAGAGGTCGTCGCGCGTACCCGTGATCCCGGCATCGGGGTTGCCGTGCCCGTAGATGAAGACGGTATCCCGGGTGTGGTCATCATGGACCCGTTGCAGCACATCCATCCAACCAGCGGAATCGGCACCGCCGGCCACATCCACGAAGCACGGCATCCGGTTGAACACGAGGTCGCCCATGTGCACGACATCGGCCCGCACGAAATGGATGACCGCATCGCCCCCGGTATGGGCCGGGCCGTACCAGGACAGCCGGAGTGTCTCATCGCCAAGATCCTCTTCCCAGACTTCGCCGAACGTCCGGTCGGGTATCATGGCGTCATCCATCGTGCCACGGCTGCGCATGAGATCAGGCACATTCCGGTGGGCCAACACCCGGTCCGCATGCGGACGGAGCGTGGCATTCCCCCCGGTGTGGTCACCATGGTGATGCGAATTGATGAGGAGGTCAATACGCCGGTCCGATCGTTCGGCAAGGCCCTGCACCAGCATTTCCGCGGTGTCGGGATACTGCGAATCCACCACCACGAGAGCATCCGGGCGGACCAGCCATCCGATGGTGCCCCCTCGCTGTTCAAACGTGCCCACGCCGCGGCGAATGGGGGTGAAATTGCGTCGCGTGCTCATTCCGGCCGCCCGGTGGAACGGTGACAGGACGCCACCCGCCACGAACGCCCCGGCCGAGGCCAGCGCGGATGTTTTCAGGAAAACGCGGCGTGATTGCATGGACAACTCCGGGTTCATGGAAAGGGACAAACAGGCGCGAACAGGCTCGAAGAACGGGACGACAATCCCATAATACGCCCTTATGGTGCGCATGTGCCGGAACCGGGAGCCGTTTCGTTGTTATGGCACGGTATGATGAGAAACACAATCCCTTTCCAGACGGCCGTACTGGTGGTCGCGTTCCTGTTCGGCCCACCGGCGGCGGCCCAGGCCCCCGGGGCCATTGCAGATCAATTGAACGAACTGGCCGACCGGGCCCGGATACCAGGTATGTCGTTGGCCTACATGGAGAACGGCGAGGTCGCCTGGACCCATGTCGTGGGGGTCCGAAGCGCCGTTACCGCTCCGAAGGTGACGCCGGAAACCGTGTTTGAGGCCGCATCGCTCAGCAAGCCCGTCGTCGCATGGGTCGTGCACAGGCTGGCGGCGGACGGCGCGTTCGACCTGGACCGCCCCCTGGCCGAGTATCTGGCCTATGATAGGTCCGGCACCGACCCCCGGTTGTTCGACATCACGGCCCGAACGGTCCTTCGGCACGCATCCGGATTTCCGAACTGGCGGCCAGCCGGCGGAGATCTGGCCATCCTGACCGACCCCGGGCTGCAGTTCAGCTATTCCGGAGAAGGATTCGTGTTTCTGCAGCAGGCTGTGGAAAAAGCCACCTCGTCCAATCTGCACGCCCTCGCGCAGCAGCTGGTCTTCCGGCCGCTGGGCATGACATCCAGCAGCTTCGTATGGCGCGACACGTACACGCCGGTGCTTGCCGTCGGGCACGATCGGGAAGGCGTCGCCCTCAACAAGTTCACCCCGGAGGTCGCCAACGCTGCCTTCAGTCTGCATACGACAGCGGCGGATTACGCCCGGTTCATGATTGCCCTGGCCACTGGAGAAGGGTTGCCCGAGGATGCAGTCACCGCGCTTACCCAGCCCTCCATTTCAGCAGAAGACGGCATTTACTGGAGTGAAGGGGTGGGGCTGGAACCCACGCCGGCCGGACAGGCGCTCTGGCACTGGGGAGACAATGCCGGTTACAAGGCCTTTGCCTGGGTGGCACCGGGCGCCACGTCGGGCTTCGTCCTCTTCACAAACAGTGACAACGGCATGCTCATCCTGGAAGAGGTCTACGATCTCCTGATCGACGGGCCGGGTACGGCTGTGGCCTGGCTCAACTACGAATCGGTGGACGATCCCGTGTATATCCTGGGTCGGAACCTTATGGATGTTCTCGCTGCCGACGGACTGGAAGCCGCCCTCTCGCGCTACCACGATGCGCGCGGCCAGATGCCTCCGGGCGCGTATGTGGAAGATGCCCTCAACACATTGGGGTACAATCTGTTGCGGAGTGGACGAGTAGACGAGGCCATTGCCTTCTTCGAGCTCAATACGACCGAGTATCCCGACAGCTACAATGTGTTCGATTCGCTGGGGGAAGCCTACTACGTCAAGGGTGACTTCGAGACGGCGCTCACCCACTACCGGAAGAGCGTCCTCATGAATCCGTCGAACGAGGGCGGAAAGGTCATGATTTCAACGATCCAGGAGCGGCTGGCCGGGAATTGATCCGGACGACGGGAATGTGCATGTTTGGTGAAGACCAGCTATACTCCGGGTGCTGGTTTCATTACTCGTGCCCACGTCATGATGCACTCGCACACCACGCGTCCGACCTTCAGGATCCGCCTCCTTCTGCTCATCGGACTTCTGCTCTGCGTGTCATCCACCCGGACAGCCAGCGGGACGGACGCCGCGATCTCACTTGAGGCTGCACCGCTCACGTACTTCACGGGTGTGGAGTTCGTAATCGTCGTCACCATCGACAATACGTCGACTTTTGGTGGCGGCCCTCTCAATACGACCAACATGCGTACGTTGCTGACCATCCCGAATGGGGTCAGCTATCTCCGCGTATCGGGTGACGAACAGGTATCGTGCGTTCAAACGGGAACAACAATTGACTGCAACTACGCGAGTTTCTCCGCAGGTGCGGTCCGCATGTTCAATGTGCATCTTCAAGGAGATGCCGTGGGCACCTATGAGTTTCCCGCGACGCTGTCGCATGATCAATTCGACCCCAACTCGGGCAATAATACGTCGCAAGTGGTGATTCAGATAACGGAGGCCCCAGAGCCCGGCCTGTCGCTCGTGAAATCCGTAAGTGACAGTGAAATCACGCAAGACAACATGACAACGTTTACGCTCACGGTGTCGAACCCGGGAACGAGTGCCATAAGCGATGTTCAGGTACAGGATGGTCTGCCCGCGGGTCTTGATTTCGTGGAGTTCCTGTTCGGCGCAACGAATGACTGCGTACACAGTCTCGGAGTGGTGACCTGCACGACGCCGACGATCGGTCCCGGCGAATCGTTCATCTGGGAGTTTCGCGTACGTGCGACCGGCGCCGGTGAAATCACGAATACGGCACAGGCCACCAGCGCTGAAATTCCGGGTCCCGTAACCGACTCCGCAGTCGTGACCGTGAAGACCGTCGCAGACGTCTCGGTCAGCAAGGTCATGGCCGCGCCCACCATTCTAGAAAATGGTGCCCAGATCTTCACCATCACCGTCACGAATAACGGTCCGCAGGAAGCAAGGAACGTAGTGGCAACCGACGAGCTTCCAGTCGACCCCGCCAACGGGTTTCCGATATTCAATGATGCCGTACTTACGGGCGACTGCAGTGGCCAGCAACTCGTCAGGTGCAACGCGGGGACATTGGCACCCGGGCAGACCAAGACATTCGTGATTGGCGCTTCGGTCAATGGTTCGGAGCTTTTCGGAGACGACCCGTTGTTGCGAGCGCAGGCCGTTGAATACACGAACACGGCGACGGTGACATCGGATACCGAGGACCCGGCCATGACCAACAACGAATCGAGTGTCACGGGTGCGGTCATCAAGTTACCGGGATCCGGTGCCAATACGCCCGGCAGCGAATCGGTATCGGATCCGGTGAACACGTTCAATGGCGAACTTCACGATCGCTTCGAGCCCGATCTGCACTTGAACGGGCCCACGCCACTCAGCTTTGTTCGATACTATGGTGCGTTCATGGATGCGACGGGACTTGTCGAAAGCGGACTTGGGCCCAACTGGAGCCACTCGTGGGCGTGGCGTCTGGTCGCCGGCCCGGATGTAGGGGATGATTTTGTGCAAGTCGTCAGCCCCGAGGGACGCCTCTTCGCCTTCCGCGATACAAGCGCGACGGGCACCGGCATCCTTACCCAGGTCACCGCCCTCGACGCCCCCATGCAGCTCCGTGTCGAGGGCAGCAGCTATCTTTTTGCCGATCCCCGCTCGGGCGTCGTGCGCACGTTCGACGCCGAGGGCCGTTTCACACGACTCAGAACCCGGAGCGGGCACGTTGTGTCGCTCTCCTGGTCGGGCCAGGAACTCCAGGCGATTGACGATGGGGCGGGCCGCGTGCTTGAATTCAATTGGGCGGCAGGACGGATGGCCTCCGTCTCTGGAGGCACCCGGACGGTCAGCTTCACCTACGATGGCAACGGGTGGCTTTCCGGGGTAGTGCACGCCGACGGAACGATGTCCACCATGGAGTACGCCGCCGGTAGAAGCGCGCCCTTGATGACGGCCCTTGTCGGGCCCGATGGTCACGCCCGCTTCATGCAGGAGTTTGATGAGCGCGGCCGCGTCACGCGACAGACCGACGCCCTGGGTGGCGTGACATCGCTCAGCTATACCAGCGAGAACGTCACGACCGTCACAAACCCGGCTGGTGAGGTTGAGATCTACACGTACAACGAAAACGGCTCCCTCGGCAGTGTCCAGGATGCCTTCGGGACCGTCGAATTCGGCTATGACGCAACCGGGCGCCGCACGAGCGTCACCGATCGCCTCGGCAGTGAGACCCGCATTGAGTACCATACCGAAAGTGGACTGCCGACACGGTTTATAAACGCCGACGGCACCGCGGCGACCGCAGCATATACACCCCGGATGGACGAGGACGATTTCATGGTATACGACCTGTCGTCCCGCACAGCACCCGGAGGGACGCAGGTCGATTATGTTGTGGACAGCAACGGCAATCGCGTCTCCAAAACCAGCCCGACGGGCCAGACGCGTACCTTCTCGCACAATGCGTTCGGTCAGGTGACAAGCATGTCTGTGCCCGGGAAGGGAACCACCACCTTTACCTATGACAGCAGCGGCCTGCTTACGACAACTGTTGGCCCTGACGGGAAGGCAACGACGTACACGTGGGACAATGACGGCCGTCTGACGGGCTTTTCAAACGCCGCAGGGGAAACCCGTTCCTATGCGTACGATGAAATGGACCGCCTCATCAGGACCACTTTTGAAGACGGTACGTCGCGTTCCTATACCTGGGACGCCGTCGGACGGCTTACATCCATCACCAATGAGGCCGGGCGTACGAGTACGCTTACCTACGATGACCAGGATCAGTTGACGAGTCAGACCGACTATGCGGGAAACACGGTCGTCTTCACCTATGACGTCGTCGGACGCATGACGTCGCGCACCGACCGAACGGACCGTACTACGACGTGGACGTACGATGCTCAGGGCAACATCCTCTCGGAAACGACACCCGGCGGTGATGTGACCATGTATTCCTGGAATGCAGAGGGGATTTTGACAGGGATGAACGATCCGGAGGGAGGCAGCGTCAGCGTGACGACCGATGCCATGGGCCGTATTACCGGGATTCAGAATTCGGACGGTGCGGAGACGTCCATGATGCTCAACGCGCGTGGGCTGGCCACGCAGATTACGGGTCCGGACGGCACGTCGGCACAGCTTACGCACGATGCCGCGGGACGTACAGTGTCGTACTCCCACCCTGGAGGCAGCGCGTCATACAGCCACAATGCCACCGGTGAGCCTGTATCGGTGACGACGCCACTGGGCGATGCCTATTCGTTCACTACGGATGCGCGCGGCCGCGTTACGTCCTTCACGAACCCGCTCGGGCAGACGCGTTCCTTTGCATTCGATGATGCGGGTCGTGCCACGGAAGCGACCATGCCGGATGGTACCCGGATTGCATATGGATACGATGCGCGGGGTCGACTGGTCAGTCTGGCGTCCGGAAATGCACAGCATACCTATACCTACGACGTGACCGGGCGACTCCTCACCACGGAGGGATTGACGCTTGCTCGGGATGCCAATGGTCGTATTACGGCATCGAATAGCCTTGCCGTCGAGCGCGATGCAGAAGGTCGTATTCTTCGGCTGACATTGCCGGCAGGCGACGTTGAATACGGCTACAATGCGAATGGTCGCGTTGCGAATGTCACCGACTGGGCCGGTCGGGTTACCACGTTTGAGTATGATGCCACCGGCAGGATGACCCGTATTTCCAGGCCCAACGGAGTCCGCACTGGGCATGTGTATTCCAATGGTGGTCACCTCACGGAGCTTTGGCATACCCGGGAATCCAACGAGGTCGTAGCTGGCGTAGAGGTAACCCGGAGCGCTGCCGGACTGCCCCTGGAAGCGGAATATCAAGCCATGTTGGCACCCGAACTCACGCCGGGCTCTGTATCCCGGACGCACAACGCAGCGTTCCAGATAGAGGACTTCACGTTCGACGCCCAGGGCCGTCGCACGGCCGACGATTTGCGTTCATACGACTGGGACGGACTCTCGCGCCTCGCTCGGGCAGGGGACATTCTCATGGATCATGACGGGATGGGCATGGTCACTACCGTTGGCGCGGCTGGAGCGTCGGGGGATGCAGCCTGGCAGTGGAACTACGCCACAGCCGTTCCGACAGCCACTGTGCAATCGAAGGATGCCCAACACGTTGCTTTTTACGTCTACACGCCTGCCGGGGAGTTGCTTTACCGCGTGGATGCTGCAACGGGTGCCGCCAACTTCTATCTCTACGACGAACAAGGAAATACCCGGCTGGTGACGAACGACGACGGGGATATGGTTGCCGCTTGGGCCTACGGGCCGTTTGGTGAGCCTCTGGGCACATGGGGTCAAACAGAGGGGCACCCCTTTACCTGGCGTGGACAGGAGGGCGTGATGGATCTCGGAGACGGGCTCTATTACATGCGCCAACGTGTCTATGACAGTGAATCGGCGCAGTTTCTATCGCCGGATCCCGTGCTGACATTCGATCCCTTGCACCTTAATCCCTATCAGTACGCCGCGCTGAACCCGACGGCATTCACCGATCCGCTCGGGCAACGTGAAAAGGCGCTTCAGCAACTCGTCGGCGTTCTCGGCATCCTGGTGACGGACCTGGAGACGTTGGCCGACGAGGCGGCAGGTGGCATCAAGACGCCTGGGCTTTCCAAGATCAACGAGAAACTGGGCTCGCTCACCTTCGGCAGCTTCACGGGCAGCAAGATTGGCGGGGCCGCCCTCAAAGGTGGCTCGCTCGCCCCCAACGCGAGCGGCCTGATTTCAGCTGGGCTTGAAACGTACCAGTCGGGTAACGTGGCTCGCGGGCTTGGTGTCGGTGCCGTCGATATCGCATTGACCGCCAATCCGTACGTCGCTGCCATTGTGATTGCATCGGATTTGACGGATGCCGGGTTATCCCTTGCCGGAATTCCACCGCCCGAACTCGGGAATATCTTCCGCAATGCCGGTCGCGCCGCGGGAGGCCTCGTAACGGACGTCGTGCTCTCACCCATCAGTTCAGATCATGATTTCGGCGACAGCCTCGCAGGTGTTGCCGACTCGTTCGATGACCAGGGGGGCGTCACGGGCGTGATTTTCGACACAGGCGCCCAGATCATGATCTTCTTCGGCAACGAGGATCTGGGCGACTACTACGAAGCCAAGGACGCGGCCGCCGAGCTCGACATCGAGGTCAAAGCCCAGATCGACGCGCAACAACGCAGCATGCGTCGTACGGTCCAGAAGTGGCTTCCCGGGTACAAAGGACTATAAGAGGACACGAATCATGAACACGACACCGACGAGAATCCGAGTCCGGATGTCAACGCTGTCAGACATCCTGTGTTTGATCGTGGCCGTACTCCTTGCGGCGGCACGACCGGCTGCTTCCCAGGACTTCGGTACGCATACCGTTCGCTATGCGCACGATACGGCGGCACGTCTAACACAGTTCACCGTCGTCAACGCCGCCATGACCATCCGATACGACTGGGAGGCAGGAGGATTGCTCTCGAGCCGCGTTACGGGCGAAACCATGACGGTAGACAGCGAGGACATGACGGACGCACTTCCAACGCGCTTTGCATTGCATGCGGCCTACCCAAACCCCTTCAATGACCGGATTACGCTGCCGTATGACCTTCCTGTGGACTCGCAGGTGCGCTTGGAACTGTATGACATCCTCGGACGCCGTGTAGCAACGGTCGCTGACAGCAGGCGTCCGGCCGGTTTCCACACCGTAGAGTGGACGGCGACCGGGTTCGGCAGTGGCATCTACGTTGCGCGTCTCACAGCAGGACGAAAGCAGTTCACGACGACGCTGGTCAAATTCTGACCTATTCCGTCACTTCAAACGGCAGCATCATGCCCGAATGCAGGTGTTCGGCAATGTGGCAGTGGGCCATCCATTTACCCGGATTGGACATGTGGACCAGGAAATCGACCGTGGATCCCACCGGCACGATGGCCGTGTCCTTCCAGACGAGGTTCGGATTCGGAACCCCGTCAATGTGGGTGACCAGGAATCGCTGGCCATGGATGTGGAACGGATGATTCATGGGATGGAAGGACCGCGGCGAGTTGAAAACGCGGATCTTGACGACGTCGTCCTTCTTGAAGGACCAGTCGATTTCCATGGACTCCTTCCCGGTGTCCACGTCATGCAGGATCCACTCCACCTGTTCGCCCGTCGATACCCAGTTCATCATGGGCATCGCATCGTTCCACTCCATGGGAGGGACGTACAGCGTATCGACCTCCATCATCATCATGATGGGTAACGGCAGGTTGTTCACACGGACCGTGAGCTCCAGACGGTGGTCGGGCTCCTTGTCGAAGAACGGGCGGAACGCATCGATATCCGCAATCACATCCTCGTTGGTACGGAACTCCCGGAACTCCTGTGAGAAATCGGTTTCCGGCGTGCCATCTTCCACGTTGATTACGGCCAACGTCCGGACATCGGGATAGAATTCCCCCCGGAAATGGTCGATGGCCTGGACCGCGTTGGTGACCGTAACCGGACCGGCGTCTTCGAACAGGACATCCACGATGTATCGCTCGGCCGGTGATATGACCACGCTGCCGGTTGGCATTTCGCGCTCATACTTGCTGACATCCGACGCCACTACCTTGATGGGAGCGCCTCCGAATACCACGTTGAAGGACCTGGAATTGGCCACATTGGTCAGGAAGAACCGGACGACCTCGCCTTTCTTGACGGTCATTTCGTAGTTCGTGACCCCGTTCACCAGCATGACGTTTCCGAAGCGGCCCATGAGGGCATGCGTAGGAGCGGAATCGCCGTAGGGGATGATTCCCTGGCTGTCCATGAGGATGTCGTCCAGTACGAGGGTGACTTCCCTGTTGACCGGGGCGTAGTAGTCATCCTCTATCGGATCCACAAGCATGTTGCCATACAGACCCAGGTCCTGCTGCACGTCCTCGCGCATGTGCGGATGGTACCAGTACAGGCCCTCGTCCGGGAAATTCAATTCATACTGGAAGCTCTCCCCTGACTCGACCGGTGGCTGGGAAATGCCCGGGATGCCGTCGAAGCGATAATCGTCCAGGCGCAACCCATGCCAATGGACCGTGGTGGGCATCTGGATGTTGTTCACGAAATGCACCGTCACGCGGGCATTCTTCTTGACGCGGAGGACCGGCCCGGGATACTGCCCGTTGTAGCCCATCATAACGAACGTCTGGTCGCCGATGGTCCGACGGACCAGGCCGGCTTCCAGATGCACCATGGCGCCATCCTCCACGTCCATGATTTCGAAGGGCCGCGCTTCAGGAAACATGGATACATCCATCCCGGCCGCCGGCAGGAAGGGTGCAACAATCGGTTCCTGTGTGTCCATACCCGGCATCATGGGCATGGACATGTCCATGGGAGGCATGCGCCAGACCAGACTGTCGCCGACCATGGCCGGCATGTCCATGTTGTGTCCGGCGTGCATGTCATGATCCTGCGCGAGCACCGGACTGGAGGTGGCCAGGCTGATGGCGACCGTGAAAACGGCCGGGACCAGGGGGAAGCGTTGGGTCATTTCAGGGATCAGTTGTATCCGTACGTAGCGCAGGGCTCGGCCTCGAACGGGCCATGGCCCGCCATGGTATGCATGAGGCCACTGCGGGACATGCCGCGGGCAATGATGGGGCCGGACCAACTGGTCCCCGGTTCGGTGGTGCCATCCTCAAGCGAGACGACGACCAGGAATTTGTTGAAACCCACGGAGCCCTCAGCGGTCAGGTCCGCTCCGAATCGACCGATATGGATGGTCTGGTCCAATCGCGGCGTGGTGACCCACACGTCGACCGCTTTTCCTTCCGGAATGCGGATGCCCTCCATCGCCACAGAGAGGTTATACACGTACTGCCCGTCCGTCGACACCGATACGCCGAAGGGCGACTGGGCGAAGGTGACGTTGCCCTTGCCACGCGCCATGCGTGCGCCCGTCACCTTTTTCGTCGACACCAGGTCGATGGCATAGTAGACCGGTGGGTCCGGATCTGCCCATGTCGGGGCGACGCAGCGTTCAGGGGATGCCGGAGTTGCCGCCGTGGCAACCGGCGCGTCGTTTGTCAGCAGAAGGAGTCCCGCCGACAGGAGGAGAGCGGATAGCAGGATGCGCATAGACGAGAACAGGGGCGGATGGTGGATTCCGCCCCTGTTACGCCGCATTGCGGGTTGGGTTCGACCAGAACGTGCGGGTGCAGCCCGTTACGTCACCGGGTGCCTTCCTTCGACTCCTCGTCCCATTTCTGGACGCTGGAAATATCCGGCATGCCCCAGTCCTCGCCGTTCCAGCCGTTGAATCCTTCCATGCGGAACGTCCAGAAGCCGGTTGTCATGTCGCTGATGACAATCAAACCATCGGCGTTCCGGACATCGACGCCGAAGGCTCCATTGGCAATGTTGCCCGCCATGACGCCCGCTTTGCGGGATCCGGTGTACGTGTCGAAATAGCCGACGGTCTGGGGATTGTATGGATCCATCATGGAGAAAACCTGCAGCCCGTCATGATAGCCCGATACGAACACATAGGGCCAACGGACTTCGTGGTTGTGGACCAGGTTCTTCCAGTTGGCGGTCCAGGCCGAAATCGGCGTACGGATGTTGGTCACCTCGCCATCCAGTGCCGGCTTCATGTCGAACATCCGGAGCGGGGCGTACTGGTATTCCGTTTCGGTTACGGCGTAGCGACCGTCCGGGCTGGGCGTGAACGTGTGACCGTACCGGACGCCGGTGACGCCGGTCAGGGAAATTTCCAGTTCCGGGTTCTCCGGGTCCGTGATGTTGTAGACATAATAACCGCCCGTGCCTCCGCCATAGAACCGATCCTGTTCCGTGTCCGGGTGCCATGCGGCGTAGAGGTCATGGTAGGATCCGTTGTTGTCTTCCACGCCCGGGACCGGCACCGGGCCCACCAGTGCGTTTTCGACATCCCCCTCAACGACCTTTCCGAGGTCATAAATGTGGGAGTTGGGTCCAGTAACGGTCGTCAACAGATACACGCGCCCGTTGGAGTGCTTGTAAATGAAGATGTTGTGGAAGCCACCCGGCAGTTCCGGCTCACGGATGCGCGCCACTTCGCGGACGGAATTCGGGTCCGGAAGTCCTGTGACATCCAGCACGACGGCACCGACGTCCGTGTTCGGTCCGGGCCCGAACTGGGTGGATTGCACCACATAGTACCGGCCGGCCCACTTGAAGTACTTCACGTCCATTCCGCCCAGGCCGGTATGCAGGTCCTGGTCCTCAATGCGCCAACGCTTGATGACGCGCGGATTCGACGGGTCGGAGATGTCAATGATGTCCGTGCCGCGCTCGGTGCCTTCGCCCACGGTTCCCCGCGAGACATAGACATAGGGGCGCGACAGTTCCTGCTCGATGTCCAGGTCCTTGGTGTTCAGCGGTTTGCCGAGCGGGATGTGCCCGAGAACGGTCATGTTGTCCGAACCCGGCTCGAGTGGCGTCCAGGGGGTTTCATCCTGGGCCTGGCTGGCGGGTGCCATCAGGGCGAGCGCCAGGCCGAGGGCGAAAAAGAAAGAAAACGTATGCTTCATGATTCGTGTTTTATGTTTATTTCGTCCTACCGGGTGCCTTCCTTGGACTCTTCGTCCCACTTCTGGACGCTGGAAATGTCGGGTTGGCCCCAGTCCTCCCCGTTCCATCCGTTGAAGCCCTCCATGCGGAAGGTCCAGAAGCCGGTGGACATGTCGCTGATCACGATCAGGCCGTCGGCGTTGCGTACGTCCACCCCGAACGCCCCATTGATGACGGGGTTGAAACCTTCCTTGTTGCTGCCGATGTAGGTATCGTAATACCCCACGGTCTGGGGGTTTTCGGGGTCCATCAGGCTGAAGACCTGCAGGCCGTCCAGGTAGCCGGACACGAATACGTACGGCCAGCGGACTTCATGATTGTGGGACAGGTGCTTCCAGTTGGCTGTCCAGGCCGAAATCGGCGTACGGATGTTGGAGACTTCACCGTCCAAGGCCGGCTTCAAGTCGAAAATGCGCAACGGGGCGTACTGGTACTCGGCCTCGGCGACCACGTAGCGGCCGTCCGGGCTTGGCGTGAAGGTATGGCCCCACTCGACGCCTTCAATGTTCGTCAAACGGACACGCAGTTCCGGGTTTTCCAGATCGGTGATGTCGAACACGAAGTAGCCACCTGTACCGCCGCCGTAGAACCGGTCTTCTTCGGTGTCGGGATGCCACGCGGCGTACATGTCGTGGTAAGAGGTCTGTTCGAATCCGGGCATGCCTCGCATGGGATTCGGGATGGTGGCGGTGTGGGCGTTGGCCATGTCACCCGAAACCACCTTCTCCAGGTCATATGCGCGCACGTCATCACCGCGGGTGGTGGCCAGCAGGTAAGGCGTTCCGTTGGAGTGCTTGTAGATGAAGATGTTATGGAACCCGCCCGGATTGTCGGGAAGGATGAAACGAGCCACTTCAACGACCTTCGATGCATCCGGCAATCCCGTGACGTCGAACACCACGGCACCCAGCTCATAGGCCGGTCCGCCCTGGAATTCGAAGGACTGGACGACGTAGTAGCGACCGTTCAGCTTGAAGTACTTCACGTCCATGCCGCCACGGTTGGGCAGCAGGTCCTGGTTTTCCAGGCGCCATTCCAGGATGACCTTCGGGTTTGAAGGATCCGAAATATCCATGATGTCCATGCCCTTGGGTCCGCCGTCCACGATGGACGCCCGGCTGACGTACGCGAACGGTCGGCTGAGCTCCTGCTCCAGCTCGAGGTCGGTCACGCTGGAGTGTTTGCCCAGCGGTTTGTGACCGAGGACCTCCATGTTGTCGGAGCCGCGTTCCAGTACCGTCATCTGGTCCTGGGCATGGGAGGTCAGCGGCGCGGCGAGCAGCGCCAACGCCAGAAGCGTAAGGGTGGGTAGCGTTTTTTGCATGGTGGTCAGGGTGGCTTGTGCTTGCTGTAGATTATTTGGTATACCAATTCTGGGCGGACGATACGTCCGGAACGCCCCAGTCGGCGCCGTTCCATCGGTTGAACCCGTCCATTTTCAGGGCCCAGAATCCGGTCGTCATATCGCTCACGACAATGAGGCCATCGGCATTGCGTACGTCCACGCCCCAGGCGCCGTCGTAGGCATTCCACGTATAGGGGCTGCCCAATCGCTCCATGGCCGCCTGGCGGTCGTTGTGGATCCCGTTGAACGTATCGTAATAGGCCACCGTATACGGATTGGTCGGATCCATCATGTTGAAGACGCCAAGCCCCGTCTCGTATCCGGAAACGAACACATATGGCCAGCGCACTTCGTGGTTGTGGGCAATGGACTTCCAGTCCGCGTGCCAGTAGCCGACCGCCTCATCAATGTTCTCCACCTCGCCTTCGAGGCCGGGACGGAGGTCGAAGATGCGAAGCGGCTGATACTGGAATTCGGTCTCGCCAATGGCAAAGTTGCCGTCAGGCGTCGGCGTGAAGGTGTGCCCCCACGATACGCCGGGGACATTCAGGATGGTGGTCAACAATTCCGGGTTTTCCAGGTCCGTGACATTGTAGACATAGTATCCACTGCCTCCACCGCCGTAGAACCGGTCCTGGCCCGTCTCCGGGTGGTATTGCACCATGAAGTCGTGGTAACCACGCGACCACATGTTCTCGGTCTGGGCTACCGGTACACGACCCACCAGGAAGCGATTGTCGTCCCGGATGACCTCATCCATCTCGGATCCGTCCCCGTCCACGAATCGGCCCATATCAAAGACCTTGGCATGCTGCCCCGACGTGGCAAACAGCATGGGCCGGCCGCTGGAGTGCTGGTACATGAAGATGTTGTGGAACCCGCCGGGGGTATCGGGTTGCCGCAGTCGGCCGACTTCGGTCATTTGCTCCGGCAGGTTGGTCACGTCGAAAACAATGGCTCCCACGTCGGAATTGGGGCCACTTTGCTGGAACTGGACCGACTGGACGTAATAAGCGCGTCCGTTCCATGTGAAATAGCGCCCGTCCATGGCACCGCCCACGTGGAGGTCTTCGTCCTCAATGCGCCAGCGCTTGATGACTTTGGCGTTCGTCGGGTCCGAGAGATCAATCACATCGAAGCCGATCTCGGCCACGCGGCGGGCTACATAGGCATAGGGACGGGACGGATCCTGTTCGATTTCCACATCCGAGACCGAACCGGGCGCTCCCAACGGGATGTGCGACAGGACCTGCATGTTGGGAGAACCGCGCTCGCCGGGCGGCGGCGGGTGGGACGGCTGCTCGATGCCCTGGCGGGCGGTGGCCGGAGCCGCAAGGAGCAGCACCGGGAGCAGGAATACAGAAAGGCGCTTCATGTTTACCATCGCGATTGTCCGACAGGTCCGTTTTCCCAATCCTGGACATGGCCCACGTTGGGCAGCCCCCAACCACGACCGTCCCAACCCTGGAATCCCTCCATGCGGATGAGATACAGGCCGCTATGGGCATCTGCGACGGCTATCAATCCGTCGTGGTTGCGTACATCCACATCCCGGGCACCGTTGTACGGTTCTCCGGGCTTCGATACGGGGCCGTCCCAGGTCCGGAAGAAACCTTCCGTATAGGGTTCAAAGGCATTGCGCATGTTGACGACGTGGAGTCCGTCGTCCTGGGCAGCCACGAAAAAGAAAGGCCACCGCACGGTTTGGCGTTCGGCGTGATGGCGCCAATCCGCCGTCCAGGCCCCGACCGGGGTGCGCACCTGCGAAATCGTACCGTCCAGCACCGGTCGGATATCGTATATCCGGACGGGGGCGGTCCGGTAGTTGGCCGTCGTGACGAGATGTGTCCCATCGGGCGTCGCGGAAATGGACGTGCCCAGTTGGACTGCCGCATCATTCACGAGGGCCATCGTTTCCCCCGTCGCAAGGTCCAGGACGGCGTATCCGCCCCGGCCGGCAATGTATACGCGCTCGGTTTCGGACCCGTCGTGCCAGGCCACGAAGACATCCCTGATTTCACCCGGAACGGCGTCCGGAAGGGACAGTACCCGGGCGTCCGGGCGGGATCCGCTGACCAGGTTGGAAAGGTCATGGACGGCAACCCCGTTACCGGCGACGAACAGCAAGCGGCGACCATCCGCAGCCCGATATGCAAACAGGGCGCGTCCGGCGGCCTCCGATCCCAGGTTCCGGACATCTTCCGGATTTGCCGGGTCCGTGACGTCCCAGACCCGGAGTCCGCCACTGCCGACAGCGGCGGCGAAAACGCGATTTTCCACCGGAAACGTGGCCAGGTCGGCCCAGTCCCCGGAATCCAGCCGGACACTGGACAAGCGCTCACCGCCATCGGTGGATACGACATGGAAACCCGACGCGCCGATGGCGTACGCAAACGGCCGGTCGGGATGCTGGTCCAGCAGGACCGCGTTCAGGGCGTTCTGTCCGCCCAATGCGACATTGGCCACCAATTCCATGTTGCGGCTCGCGCGCACCTGTGCCAGCGCGGTGGTGGCCAGGAAAAAGAGCCCGAATCCGAACAGGATCGGACGGGACCACGAAGAG
This sequence comes from Rhodothermales bacterium, assembly GCA_040221055.1. Lineage (NCBI taxonomy): Bacteria > Pseudomonadati > Rhodothermota > Rhodothermia > Rhodothermales > Rhodothermales bacterium. The sequence goes on from JAVJVN010000013.1 coordinate 82,444, forward strand.
ACTTTCATGCGACGCAGGGTTGACTGGGCCTTCAGGTTAAGAAACCGGGTCTCCAGATGCAACGGACGCGACGGCGTCCAGCAACGCGGTGTAGCTGTCGAGGAGCCGGTTCCGCAGGGGGGCGGCTCGGCGGTGGAAGGCACGCTGGAGGCCGGCATATTCGGCCCGGCCCTCGTCCAACTCGACACGGATGGGCACCAATCCTTGCTCCGAGAGGTTGTACGGGCTGGCCCGCATGTCGACTTCCCGGATGTCGAAGGCCAGTTCCAGGGCATCCAGGATGAGATCCGAGCCCACCCACGGAGCGCGCTTGAAAGCCCACCGGTAGAGGTCCATATTGACATGCAGGCAACCTGGCTGATCCCTTTCCAGCATGTCATCCACCGAGAGGGCCGACCGGTTGAGGGGGGTCGCTGCGGGTGTGAAAAAACGGAAGGCGTCGTAATGGGTGCAGCACAAGGGCCCGCGTTCCACGACGTCGGCGATTTCGTCGGGGGTCAGTCGGAGGGGCACGTGATCGTGCCGCACATCGGCGGTCCGGTAGACCATGGCCCACTCATGGAGACCCGCGCAGCCGAACAAGGGAAGCCGTCCCTGCGTCCGTTCCAGCACGTCACGGATGAACCGGGTGCCTGGCAGGTGGCGCATCGGAAACGCCTCGGCGTCCAGATGGGTGACACCATCTCCGGAGCGGCGGGCCAGCGTGGCGTCCAGGACATCGGCGGGCGCATCCTCCAGACCCCATCCGAAACCCGGTGACCAGCGCGCCAGGGCGGAGGGACGAAAGCGATAGTACTCGAACAGGAAATCCGCCACGGGATCCTTCTCGTGTCGGGACCTCCGCTCCACGTGTCGGCCGATGAGTCGGTCCACCCGCTCCGCATGGGCATTGCGGGCTTCGGTCCACTCGGCGCGGGACAGGACGGTATGGACGTACACGGGCAAGGGCATGATGGACCCGTACGCGGATGTGCGGTGGACGTTCGACGGCATGTGGCGCGTCCGTACATTGAGACGTGCCGGTCACGCGGCCCTCTCGAACCAGCCCGCCCCATTCCATGCCCCATCTTGTCGATGTCGAACGCGAGTGCCCGTCCTGCGGCCTGGACGTGCCTGAAAACGCGGAAACCTGCCCGTACTGCCAGTACGAATTTCCGGAACTGTCCACCACCCGGAAAGGGATGGCCTGGCTGTTCGCACTCCTTCTGCTCCTTCCTGTCCTCTACATCCTGAACCGGTTGTTCTCATGACCTCATCCTTCCTGGGCGGGATGACCCCCGACGCGTTCCTCTCCGAATACTGGCAAAAGAAGCCTCTCCTGGTGCGCCAGGCGGTACCCGGATTCATCTCCCCGGTGTCTCCCGACGCCTTTCTGGACCTGGCAACGCGACCCGATGCCGCAACGCGGCTCATCGTGGAAGAGGGGGGTGCGTATCCCTGGGAACTGATGGAAGGCCCCTTCGACCCGGACGAGTTGGATCCGGTGCCGGGAGACGTGTGGTCCATGCTCATCCAGGAGATGGACAGGATGGACCCGGCCGTGCATGCGCTCTGGAAGCATGTGTCCTTCCTCCCCAACTGGCGCCTGGATGACATCATGGTCAGCCTGGCGTCTCCGGGAGGTGGCGTGGGAGCCCACATTGACAACTACGATGTCTTCCTGTTGCAGGGACACGGCCGCCGGCGATGGCAGATCGGGCTCTCGCCTGTGGATGAGGAGGTCCTCATTCCCGACCTGGACGTATCCATCCTGGCCGATTTCACGGCCGATGCCGAATGGGTCCTGGAACCGGGCGACATGCTCTATCTGCCCCCCCGGTTCGCCCACTACGGCGTGGCCCTGGACACCTGCATGACGTTCTCCTTCGGGTGCCGCGCGCCCTCGGCGGTGGAGCTCACCGGAGCGCTCCTGGAACAGGCCATGACCGGGCTGGACCCGGATCGGCGCTATGGCGATCCCGACCTGAAGGCGGCCACCGTCCCGGGTGTTCTGGATGATGCGCCGCTCGCGTTTGCCCGGGGACTGCTGGCGGAAGTGGCCGCCGAGGCCGACCGGACGCTCGGCATGGTGCTTACCGAGCCCCGCCGATACGCCGAGCTGGACGCGGGTCCCGAACTGACGCCGGACGAACTGCAAGCACGGTTGGCGGGCGGTGAGCGGCTCCACGGGTTGGCGCCGTACCAGGTGCTGCATCGACTCGCGCCGGGCGGTGACGTGCTCCGCCTGTTCGTCCGGGGGGAGTGCCTGGAACTGGATGCGTCCTTCGAGCCGTTTGCGCGGGCCCTGTGCTCCGTGGAGGGAGCGGGCGCCGAGGACGTGCAGGACGATCCCGTCCTGCTGGACCTGCTGGTCGAGTTGGTGGCCGAGCACCTGCTGCTTCTGCGCTGAGCAATTCCACGCCGAGCAGGCCCAAAAAAGAAGAGGGGGGCGGCCTTGCGGCCGCCCCCCTCATTCGAAACGTCAATCAGGACCGATCGGTGGTTCTACCGAACCGGGATCGTGTCCACGCGGCGGTACTGGTTGGCACCTTCCTTCTTGCTCGTACCCGAGGCGCGGCCCATGGCCTGCGTCACGATACGGCTGGCAGCCACACCATTGTCCACGTAGAACTGCTCGACGGCCCGGGCCCGGTCTTCCGACAACTCGGACGGACGGCGCTCGCCAGGAGCGGCCCAGCCTTCGAGGCGGACATTCAGGTTCGGGCACTCAAGCAGGATCTGCAGGTTTTCCTGCAGCGCAGCGCGGGCTTCATCGGTGAGGACCGAGGAGTTCTGCGCGAAGAACGCCGAGTTCATTTCCGTGATTTCGCGGCAAATGGCGGCTTCGAACGGAACGACCGTGATGGTCATGGTGCGGCGGACGACGCCGGCGCAATTTTCCACTTCCAACGTCACGGTATACGTACCGGCCCGGTCATACGTGTGCATGGCCATGGCACCGGTGCCGGTGTTGCCGTCGCCGAAGTTCCAGCGGTATTCCGTGGCTTCAGAGCCGGACACACTGGCCGTGAAATGGACCTCGGTCTGCGTGTCGGGGCTCATGTTCGATGCCCGCATGGCCGTGATCTGGGCCGGGACACAGGGATCGAGCACGGTCACGTTGCATTCCTTGACGGAGCGACCCTTGCCTGCACCGTTCGTGGCCGTGAGGCCGACCGTATAACTGCCGGCACGGTTGAACGTGTGCGTAACCGTCGGGCCTTCAGCACTCGTACCATCGCCGAAGTGCCACATGTATTCAACCGGCTGCGTGGCGTTCTCGTTGATGTTGCCGGTGAACGTCATGGGCGTTCCGGCATCGAATGCGTCGGCCGGGCAGATGACATCGGTTACTTCAACCGGGACGAAGCCCTTCAGGTTGATGTTCAATCCAAGCGTGTTGGCGCCGAGGAAGTCGAATGACGTGAAACCGTTGTTGTCGCGGCCGTCTGCGACATCGTCTGGTGTCATGGCATCGACACCCGTCTGCAGGAAGAACGACGTGCGCTCGCTGATGAAGAAATCCAGTCCGAAGCCGGCCGAGAGGCCGTACCCGATCTCGGATTGCGTCGTACAGGCACCCGCGACGTTGTTGGCACAGCCTACGCTGAACACGGTGGTTTCGCCACCGCCGACGTTCAGGCCGCCATACAGATACGGAGCGATCTTGCCGCTGGTGAGCAACTTGCGACCCAGCAGGCTCACGCCCCAACGGGTATTGGAGTGATCATCCACCACCGTGCCGGGCTGGAAGACCGTGATGTTGGAATAGTTACCGTAGCGGAAGGCCAGGCCGAGGCTGTAGGTCGGGGAGAACTTCCAGCCAATCTCGGCACCGGCGTTCCACGGGAATTCGTCGAACAGCTCCCCGTTGAAGTTGAAGGGGGATTTTTCGCTGTCACCGAAATAGTAGGACTGCCCCACATGCGGGCGGAAGTAAATGGTTTTTTCGCCGCGCTCGGATTGAGCCTGGGCGGTCGCAGGCCATAACATGGCGAACGACAACAGGAGCAATGCTGTGGCTTTGTAACAGAGTTTCATAAAGTTGACCTCCTGGTCAGCTTGGCGGGAACGGGTGATGTCCATGATAGAAAAGGAGTTACCTATTCTCAACAGGAACGTACTTCCGAAGCGTATTTCCCGTGTAGATCTGTCGGGGGCGGTAAATACGCGTATCGGGATCCTTCTTCATTTCGACCCACTGGGCGATCCAGCCGGGCAGTCTGCCAAGGGCAAACATGACTGTGAACATGTTCGTAGGAATCCCCATGGCCCTGTAAATGATTCCGGAATAGAAGTCAACGTTCGGATACAACTTCCGTTCGACAAAAAAGTCATCCTCAAGTGCAATTCGCTCAAGATTCTTGGCGATGTCCAGCAAGGGGTCATCCACGCCCAATTGCGAAAGCACTTCATCGGCCTTCTTCTTGATGACGCGGGCACGCGGATCGAAATTCTTGTACACCCGGTGTCCGAAGCCCATCAGGCGGAAATCAGAATTCCGGTCCTTGGCCATGTCCACGTATTTCTCAATGTTGCGGCCGTCGTCCTCAATCCGCTGCAGCATGTCGATCACGGCCTGGTTGGCCCCTCCATGCAGAGGACCGGACAAGGCCTGGATTCCGGCTGAAATGGACGAGAACAGGTCAGCGCCCGAACTTCCGACCATCCGGACCGTGGACGTCGAGCAATTCTGTTCGTGGTCCGCATGCAGGATGAGCAGCATGTCGAGGGTCCGTTCAAGCAACGGGTCGACCTCATACTCCTCCGCTGGAACGGCGAACATCATATGCAGGAAATCCCCGGCATAGGAATGGTCATTCCTTGGATAAACATAGGGCTGGCCAATCGACTTCTTGTAAGCAAATGCCGCAATGGTGTTGAGCTTGGCGACCAGCCGGATGATGTTCAGGTCGAGGTCCTCGTTTGCATCCGAATTCGGATAGTATGCGGCCAACGATGCCACGATGGTGCTCAACACGCTCATGGGCGGCGCGCTCGGCGGATAGCCCTCGAAGAACTTCTTCATGTCCTCGTGCAGCAGGCTGTGCCGCCGAAGCTGATGACGGAAGCTCTCGTGCTGTTCGGCCGTGGGCAGATCGCCGTACAGGAGCAGGTACGCCACCTCGGTGAAGGTCGATTTCTCGGCCAACTCCTCAATGGAATAGCCGCGGTAACGCAGGATTCCCTTCTCCCCGTCAATGAAGGTGATGGCGCTTTCGCACGATCCCGTATTGGCAAAACCGGGGTCCATCGTAATGACGCCGGTGGACGGACGCAGGGATTTGATGCCGATGGCGACTTCGTTTTCCGTACCGACCGATACGGGAAGTTCAATTTCCTGGTCCTGAACGTGTAGTTTGGCAGTTTCCATAATGATTGTATATGCAATCATGGGCAGATTATGATCAAGCGCAATGTAGGATAACTGTACACTGTCAACTTGGAATCCGCCCCGGAATCGACCGTCTATAAGGAAAATTCGTTGATCCTGCCCACGATCCTGACACAATGGACGCGACATCGCTCACCGAACGCCTGAAGGCGCTCCTGTATACCGACGACCCGGGTCCAGGTCTGTTCAATCCGTACGCTTCCTACGATGCGGAACGGGACCTTCCGGATGCCGTCGCCATCCGGCGCAGCAACCTGGAGCGCTACATTACCGAGCGTAGTCAGACGCCGTCGGTCGTCCTGCTGGCCGAGGCTCCGGGGCCCTGGGGATGCCGGTTCTCGGGCGTCCCTATCACCAGCGAGGCCCAACTTGTTGATCCGGAATTTCCCATTCACGGCCGGCAATCCAGCCGGATGGGCGAGCCGCTCCCGGAGTACAGCGCAGGCATCTACTGGCGCATCCTGGAGCCCTGGCACCATTCGGTGTTCACCTGGAACGCCGTTCCGTATCATCCCTTCAAGGAGGGTGCGCCCATGAGTATCCGCACGCCCCGCGTTGCGGAGATCAAGCGATTCCTGCCGGTGGTCCGTGCGGTACTGGACGCCGTGGGACCGTGTCGGGTCGTGGCCGTGGGGCGCAAGGCGGAGCGGGCGCTGGCGGAGTTGGACGTGGACTGCACGTATGTGCGTCATCCGTCCCAGGGTGGCGCAACGTTGTTTGAAGAGGGCATTCGTTCACTATTCCTGGAGATGCATGACGATGACCGATGATCTGTTCGATGCGTCCGCCCGGCGGCTGCGCGGCAGCCGGGCACCTCTTGCCGATCGGATGCGTCCGCGCACCCTGGACGAGTTCTCGGGCCAGGAACACATCCTGGGGGAAGGTCGCCTGCTCAGGCGCGCCATCCAGGCGGACCGCGTCACGTCGCTCCTGCTGTTCGGCCCGCCCGGTACCGGAAAAACCACGCTCGCCCGGATCATTGCCGGAACGACCCGCTCGCACTTCGTGACCCTGAATGCCGTGTTGGCCGGTGTCAAGGACATCCGGGTGGCCATCCACGGCGCCGAGGAGCGCCTGCGGCTGCACGGACAGAAGACCATCCTGTTTATTGACGAAGTCCACCGCTTCAACAAGTCCCAGCAGGACGCCCTGCTTCCACACGTCGAAAACGGCACCGTCACCTTCATCGGCGCCACGACCGAAAATCCGTACTTCGAGGTCATCAAGGCCCTCGTGTCCCGTTCCCGCGTGTTCGAACTGCAGAGCCTGACGGAGGAGGATCTGGCCGATGCCGCCCGGCGGGCGCTCACCGATCCCGAGCGGGGATACGGCCGCATGAAGGTCACGCTCGACGACGACGCGCTCGCCCATCTCGTGTCGACGGCCAACGGCGATGCCCGCTCGCTGCTGAACGCCCTCGAACTCGCGGTGGAAACGACCGCCGAGGACGAAAACGGGGAGCGCCGGATTACGCGGGATGTGGCCGCCGAGTCCATCCAGAAGCGGGCGGTGCTGTACGACAAGGAAGGTGATGCCCACTACGATACCATCAGCGCGTTCATCAAGAGCATGCGGGGCTCCGATCCGGATGGGGCCCTGTATTGGATGGGGCGCATGGTCTATGCGGGCGAGGACCCCCGGTTCATCCTGCGGCGCATGCTCATCTTTGCCGCCGAGGACATCGGGTTGGCCGACCCACGCGCACTCCAGGTGGCCGTTTCGGCCGCGCAAGCCTTCGAGTACGTCGGCATGCCGGAAGGCCGGTTCCACCTCGCCCAGTGTTGTCTGTACCTGGCAACGGCCCCCAAAAGCAACACGACGGCCGCGTTCTTCGACGTTCTCTCGCACATCGAGAACGAACGTACCGACGACATTCCGAACCACTTGAAGGACGGTACCCGCGACAAGAAGGGCCTCGGTCACGGGGAAGGCTACCTGTACCCCCATGCGTACCGGAATCACTACGTTCCCCAGCAGTATCTGCCCGATGGTATGCAGGGGTCCGAATTCTACACCCCGAGCGATATGGGATACGAACGCACCATCGCCGAGCGCCTGGCGTACTGGCGGTCACGGAAGGAAGGTGAGGAAGATACCGATGCGTCGTAGATTGCCCGCATGACCCACCCGCTCATCCGCGTCGCCAATGCCATCGACCGTGCCCAGGACCGGCTCGGCAAGTGGATCATTTGGGTCGCGCTCGTCATGGTGCTGATTGCCGCGTTCAACACCTTTGCCCGGTACACCGACCGGATGACGGGACTCGGGCTGAGTTCGAACATGTACATCGAGCTGCAGTGGTACCTGTTTTCCGTGCTCTTCCTGTTGGGGGCAGCGTATACCCTGAAACACGATGCCCATGTCCGGGTGGATCTGCTCTATGGCCGATTGGGTCCGGTCGGGAAGGCCTGGATTGACCTGGGTGGGACGGTCCTGTTCCTCATCCCGTTCTGCGTGCTCATGCTCTGGGTGTCCTGGCCGTCCGTGGTCAATTCCTGGAGCGTCATGGAAATGTCGCCCGATCCGGGTGGGTTGCCCCGCTACCCCATAAAGACCGTCGTACCGCTCGCCTTCATCCTGGTGCTCATCCAGGGCATTTCGCTCGGTTGCCGGTCCCTGGCCACCATCCGCCTGGGAGGGGCGCCGACCGCATGAACGGCGATATCCTTGCCCCGCTGATGTTTGTCGGCGCCCTGCTGCTCATTTTCTCGGGCTTTCCGGTGGCGTTCTCCCTGGGAGGGACCGCGCTGATCTTCGCCTTCATCGGCGTCGAAATGGGATACTTCGATTGGCATCTGCTGTTGGCCATGCCGGACCGCACGTTCGGCATCATGTCCAACTTCGTGCTCCTGGCGGTGCCCTTCTTCATTTTCATGGGGACCATGCTGGAAAAATCCCGCTTGGCCGAGGATCTGCTGACCACCATCGGTCAGGTGTTCGGTCCGGTCCGCGGGGGATTGGCCCTGGCCGTGGTATTCGTGGGGGCCCTGCTGGCCGCGGCAACCGGTGTCGTGGGCGCCAGTGTGGTAGCCATGGGCATGATTTCGCTGCCTGTCATGATGCGTTATGGCTACAGCAAGGAGCTCTCTGTGGGCGTGATCACGGCGTCGGGCACACTCGGACAGATCATTCCCCCGTCGGTCGTACTGATCGTGCTGGCCGACCAGATGGGCGTGTCGGTGGGCGACCTGTTCCGGGGCGCCCTCATCCCGGGCATCATGCTGGCCGGGATGTATGCGGCCTATTGCGGGGGCGTAGCCATCTTCCAGCCTCGGAAGGCCCCGGCACTTCCACCCGAGGCGCGACCGGATGACCTGTCGAAGCTGCTCCGCCGCGTGGCGCTGGTTCTCATGCCCCCGCTGGTGCTCATCCTCTTGGTCCTCGGGAGCATTTTCGCCGGGATCGCCACGCCCACCGAGGCGGGTGCACTCGGGGCACTCGGAGCCATGGGGTTGGCGGCTGCGAACCGTCGGCTGAACTGGAAGGCCGTCCGAGAAACCGCCGACGTAACGACCAAGCTGACGTCCATGGTCCTGTTCCTGCTTATCGGGTCGACCGCGTTTGCGCTCGTATTCCGCGGCCTGAACGGCGACCTGTGGATTGAAGGGCTGCTCACTAACCTGCCGGGAGGCGTCATCGGCCTGTTGATCGTGGCCAACCTGGCCATTTTCATCCTGGGGTTCTTCATCGACTTCTTTGAGATCGCGTTCATTGTGATCCCACTCCTTGTGCCGGCGGCCGCCCTGTTGGGGGTGGATCTCATCTGGTTCGGCGTCATGATCGGCATGAACCTGCAGATGTCCTTCCTGACGCCCCCGTTCGGTTTCGCGCTCTTCTATCTGCGTGGGGTGGCTCCCCCGGGCATAACCACCGCCCAGATTTATCGCGGCGCGGTGCCCTTCATTGTCATCCAGATGATTGGCCTGCTGGCCATCATCCTGTGGCCGGAACTGGTCAGCTGGGGTCGATAAGCGAGGCCAGGACATCCGGGTCCATCCGGTGCCCCCCCTCGAAGGTGACGAGCCGGGCGGCGCATCCGTGACCGGAGAGCGTGGCCATGGCGCGGTCCACCCGGTCTGGCGGAAACAGTGCATCATCCGAACCGGCCACCACCACGATCTCGGGTACATCGGCCAGGAGCGCCCATTCCTCATCGCTCAGGTCGTCCGCTGCGGGCGCGGCCCACAGGATGAGTTGGTCGGGCTGCACGGCTCCGTTGGCGACCCATCGGCTGGCCGTCGGCGCTCCCTGGCTGAATCCCAGGACGCGCAGGCGCAGGTGGTCGGGTGCCTCCTCCAGAAGGTGCTCCAGGAGCGCATCGAGCCACGCCACGTGGTCCAGGATTTCGTACTCCCGCTCCTCCCGGGTCATCCAGGAGGCGCCCACCGTGCGTTCGCGGTGGTTCGTGTAATACCGGGACAGGCCTTCCGGGCACACCAGGACCCGACCCGGAACCAGCAGATCCTGCGTGGACGTCAGGTCCGCCGCAAAGTCCGGAGCGAGCTGCCCATAGCCATGCAGGGCGACCATCAACTCGCATGTTTCGGCCGATACGTCCCCGCTGGCGGTGTACCGGGCCATCCGGGTGACCGGAAAATGATGATTCTTCATAGTGAGTCGTTGAGGGCCTCAATGACATCCCCGGGATCGGAGATGATGCGGAACAGCGGTTCGCCGGACGCGCGGATGAATCCCTGTTCGTTCATTTCGGCGAAGAAACCCATCAGCGAATCCCAGAACCCGTTCAGGTTCAGGAGTACGATGGGTCGGTTGTGGTAGCCCAATTGCCGGAGCGTCAGGACCTCCATGAATTCCTCCAACGTGCCGTACCCGCCCGGAAGCACGAGGTAGGCATCGCCCCGCTCGTACATGATCCGCTTGCGTTCCCGCATGGTATTCGTCAGGATGAGCTCATCGGCCAGTTCATAGGCAATGCCCTCCTTGTCCTTCAGGGCGTGCGGAATGACGCCGACCACGTGGCCGTCCTGTTCATGCACCGCACGGGCCAGCGTGCCCATGAGACCGACGGCTCCACCGCCGTAGACGAGCTGCAGGTCATGCAGGGCCAGCGCACGGCCCACCCACGCTGCCGCGTCGTGATAGTCCGGGTGGATCCGGTTGCTTGACGAGCAATAGGTGGTGATCGCGTGGATGGCCATGATCAGCGATTGAATGCGAACGTACTGTAGGATTGCTCGGCCACATTCATCCACCGGTTCGACACGTCGGCAAAGGCCTTGTACGAGGCGTGAATTTCACCATACTGGGTATTCGAAGCGGCCTCCTGTTCCAGCAGATCCCGGGCAATGCGTCGCGCCTCGACCAGGATATCGTTGGAGAACGGCTCCAGCGCAATGTCCTTCTGGAGGAGCCGGTCCAGGGCCGGGGGATTCCGGGCGTCGTAGGAGGCCAGCATGCCGACGTTGGCCTCGGCGCAGGCCGCTTCCATGGCCGATTGGTAGGTGGATGGAAGCTGGGCCCAGGCGTCCTGGTTGATGTAGAAACTCAGCCCCGGTCCGGGCTCCCACCACCCCGGGTAGTAGTAATTCTTTGCGACCTGCCAGAATCCGAGTTTTTCGTCGTCATACGGGCCGGTCCACTCGGTGGCATCGATGGTTCCGGTCTCCAGGGCGGCGTACACATCGCCACCGCCGAGCACCTGCACATTCACGCCCATTTCCGCCATGACCCGACCGCCCAGGCCGGGTATCCGCATCTTCAATCCGCGCAGATCGGCCAGGCTGTCGACTTTCCGGCGGAACCAGCCGCCCATCTGGACGCCGGTATTGCCACCCGGATAGTTGCGGACGTTGAAATCAGCGAACATGCGCCGGGTGAGTTCCAGTCCCTCCCCGTGGTACATCCAGGCATTGAACTGCCGGGCGTTCAGTCCGAACGGGACCGTGCAGTCGAACGCCAGCGCCGGGTTCATGCCCGTGAAATAATAGCTCGCCGAGTGCCCCATCTGGACCGTACCCTTCTGGACGCTGTCCAGCACCTGGTCGAACGGGACCATCTCACCGGCCGGGAAAACCCGAACCGTGAATCGGCCATCGGTCAGGCTCTCGAGCCTATTGGCCATGACTTCGGCAGCGTGGAAAATCGTGTCGAGGGACCGGGGGAAACTCGATACCAGGCGCCACTGCACGCGGGGATTCGTCTGGATGGCGGGTGCGCCGTCGTCGGCCGCGGCACAGCCGGTCAGCAGGGCGCCTCCGGCGGCGGTCAGTGAGGCGTTGCGGACGAATTCACGACGTTTCATGGGCAGTTCGGGAGATGGATGCAAGGGGGCGGACCCGAATATACACGCCCGTCACGTCTTCGGTCGGAGTGGACGCATGACCACCTCGGAAATCAGATAGTTGTCCGGTGCTTCGAGCACATGGATGACCGTGGACGATACGTCCTTGGCCTGCATGGGGTTGTTGGAAATGGGCACGCCGGCCTGTTCGAAGAACTCCGTTTCGATGGACCCCGGAAAGATGCAGGTCACTTTTATGCCATCGTTGCGCAACTCCTTGAAGAGCGACTCGGAATAGCCCCGGAGTCCGTACTTGGTCACGTTGTAGGCCCCGACGTTCGGATTCCCGATGAGTCCGGCGACCGAGGCCACGTTCAGGATATGTCCCCCGAATCCGTCGGCTTCATTCTGTGCCCGCATGAGCGGAATGGCCGCCCGCGTGCACAGGAAAACGCCGGTCAGGTTCACGTCCATGAGCTGCTGCCATGTTTCGAGCGACATCTCGTCCGCCGGGCCGAATTTTCCCAGGCCGGCGTTGTTTATGAGGATATCCACGCGATCGCCAATACGGTCAAATGCGTCCTTGACCGCATCTTCCAGGCGGACGTCACAGACGATGCCCGTGAAACGGGGACCCAGCTCTTCGGCCAGGGCATCCAGCCGGTCCTGGCGGCGGGCAAGCCCGAACACCTGGGCGCCTTTCGCGACGAGATCCTTGGAGAAACGGGCACCGAGTCCGGAACTGGCCCCGGTTACGACGGCCACTTTATCGGTCAACTGCATGGTGGGTGTTGGGTGGGTGGGTGGGTTCAACCTGCGGGGTTGCATGCGGGGCGGTCCGGCCGGGTTCCCGGCGTGTCCGATCGGATGGAACGCGCTATTTTGTCGCACGGCTTCATGCCTTCGCCCACCTCCCCGGAAACAGCCCATGCCCTCCAGACCCACCAATCGCGAGAAAGCCGAACAGGACCTGGCCCGTCTGGAGCAGGATGCGGGTGCCCCCTCCGCCGATGCTGCCGCGTTTCCACCGGAGGAGATCATCCGACTGCTCGAACCGCACGTATCGCCGGAGCGGATGGTGCGCATCAGGGACGTCGTGGCCGCGCGGACGCGGCATATCGTTCCCGTGGTGGAAGGGGTGGCCAACACCGGCAACGTGAACGCGGTCATGCGCACAGCGGAAGGCCTGGGACTGCAATCCTTCCATGTGATCAAGGGGGATACCCCGCCCAAGCATTCCCGCCGGACGTCACAAGGCGCCCACAAGTGGCTGGATGTGGCCTTCTGGGAATCCCCGGTCGACTGTGTGCAGGCGTTGCGCGCGTCCGGCTACAGGATCCTGGTGACGCACCTGGACCCGACCTCCGTTCCGATTGATGAAGTGGATTTTTCGATGCGCTCCGCGCTGGTGTTCGGCAACGAGAAGTCCGGCGTGAGTCCCGAACTCCTGGCGCTGGCCGATGCGTCCATCGTGCTGCCACTCACGGGATTCGTCCAGAGCTACAACATCTCGGTGGCGGCGGCCATGGCGCTTCACTTCGCAGACCGGGCCCGGCGCGCGGCGGGTGTGGGTGCCTTGACACCGGACGAACGCCTCCGGTTGGAGGCGGACTTCCTCATGCGCGCCGTGCGGCATGCGGACGAGATCCTGGCGCTGGCGCGGTAAGGCTCAGGATGGTCCGGTTGGCGTTTTGGTCAGCCGGATGGCGCGCCAGATCCCGCCGAATGCGGCCGGGACGTTGGCCTCCACTTCCAGCGGCAAACCCGCCACGAGGTCCTGCCAGCGGCGATTGATGTCCGAGAAGAGGAGGGATGCCGGGATGTTCAACACGCGGCGCACGAGTCCCGGTTGTTCGCGGTCGTCGGAGCGGAATTTGTCCATGAGGGACAGCGTCCCGCCGGGCTTCAGGACCCGCGTTGCCTCCTGGAGACAGGCCTTTCCGTCCGGTACGACGGCGGCAATCAGGTGAACCAGGACGACATCGAACCAGGCATCGGTAAACCCGAGGTTTTGTGCGTTCATGCGGTACGACTCCACGGTCATGCCCAGGGCGCGGGCGCGGCGGCGCATGCTGTTCAGCATGGGACCTGAAAGGTCCACGGCCGTGACGTGGCAGCCCTCGGGCAACAGCGGCAGATCGAGGCCGGTGCCGCATCCGACAATCAGGACGCGATCCCCCGGCCGGACGGCTGCCAGCGTCACGGCCCGCCGCCGCGCCCCCGCCAGCGGAGCCGCCAGGAGGTCGTAGACGGGCGAATAGAGGGAATATCGGAGACTCGACCAGTTCATGTTGGGCTTACCCACGCCTTCGGGCAAAGGTTGCCGATCGTCATGTGCGGAACCGATATATTGCGCTGTCGAGCCGCACGCCTATCCACCATCCCGGATTCCCCATGTTCACTCCCCGAACACCCATCCGCTCTGCCGGACTCCTCCTGATTGCCGCATTGACCCTTGCGGCGTGCACGGAGCGCCAGCAGGTGTACGATATCGAGGGCCTCGGCCAGATCCGGTTCGGAAACTCCGGGGCCGCCGAGGCCCAGGAAGCCTTCCATCGCGGGGTGCTGTGGCTGCACAGCTTCGAATACGGCTTCGCCGAGGAGGAATTCCAGCGCGCACAATCCCTGGACAGCACCATGGTCCTGGCGTACTGGGGGGAGGCCATGACGCACAACCATCCGCTCTGGCGCCAGACCGACCCGGAAGCCGCCCAGGCCGTGCTGGCCAAGCTGGCGCCGACGCCGGAGGCCCGCCGGGCGCTCGCGCCCACCGAACGGGAAGCCCTGTACCTGGATGCCGTGGAAGCGCTCTACGGCGAGGGCGACAAGCAGGAACGTGACCGACGCTATTCGGAAGCGCTGGGCCGGCTGCACGAGGCGCATCCCGATGACGACGAGGCACGGGCCTTCTATGCCTTGTCCATCCTGGGCCTCACGAACGGCGTACGCGACTACGCCACCTATGAGCGGGCGGCCTCCATCGTGGAACCCCTGTTCGAACGCAATCCCCGCCACCCCGGTGCGGCACACTACATCATCCATTCCTATGACGATCCGGATCATGCGGAACTGGGCCTGGAGGCCGCCAATGCCTATGCCGACATCGCGCCCGGTGCCGGACATGCGCAACACATGACGACCCATATTTTCCTTGCGCTCGGTATGTGGGACCGTGTCATCGAGAACAATATCCTGGCCACGAAAACCATTGTCTCGCAGCGAGGTGAACAGGATCCGGCACCCTGGGCCTGCGGTCACTATACGTCGTGGCAGCACTACGGGCACCTGCAGAAGGGCGAATTCGCCGAGGCGGAAACGCTCATGGATGCGTGCCAGGCCTGGGTGGATGCCCAGGGCGGGCCTTCCGGCGGGGCCGGCAATTACTGGTCGAGCATGCGGGCCCATCACCTGCTGGATGCGGGAGATCCGTCCCTCATTGCCCGTTGGTCCGGAGATCCGGCCGCGGGTCGTTCGCCCACCGCGGGAGAAGGATGGCCCGATTCTCGGGTGCGCGTGTACGCCACGGACGCCGTCGTGCGCATGCGCGCCGGGGAGCAGGTGGATGTCACGTCCCTGCTGGCCACCATTCCGGACGAACCCGCAGGCAACCGCATCATGAAATTGCAGGTGGAGGGGTTGGCCGCCCTGCAGGGGGGGCGAACCGAGGAAGGACTGGCCCGATTGACCGAAGCAGCCGACATGGAAGATGCATTGCCGCTTGAATTCGGCCCGCCGGAAATCCCGAAGCCGAGCCGGGAATTATTGGCTGAAGCGTTGGCCGATGCCGGACGATTGGGCGAGGCGCGTCAGGCGCTGGAAGTCACCCAGGCACGCATCCCCGGGCGCCGGGCCGCAGCGGTCCTGGGCTCAGCCGCGCAGATGGTCGCGGACAACCTCGAGTAGCGCATCTTTTTCCTCGCCACGGACCGTATGGTCCAGCCGTTTCAAGCGGGCGGCAAGGTCACGGACCGCTCCCCACATGCGGGGATCGGCGAAGTGGATGCGCACGCTGCGCGCACTTTTTTCCAGCAGACGGTTCATGACGGCCATGCTGGTCGTGGCAGCGGGGTGGAATCGGAGGCACATCTTGCGGATGCGGAGCCGGTCTTCCTCGGAGCCGAAGGCGGCATCGGGGGCCCGCTTTCCGTTCTCGGCACAGTACCGCTCTTCCGCAATGCCACCCGCCACGTACATCTTGAACCACGACTCGGCCGTGGCTGCCGTATCCGGCATGCTGGCTTCGAGGACGAGGTCCACCGGGGGCGTGCCTGGCTCCCGGATTTCACGTACCCGGATGCCGTAATACACACAAAGTGCGATGTGTCCTGCCTGATGGAACGCGGCCGCATCGAGGTCGGAGGCCGGGACCAGGGGTCGGACGGTACTCATGCGGGCGCTATGGGCTTGGATGCCTTGGGTCATGGTTCCTGGGCGGACACTTCTTGCACGCACAGTATCGACCGGCTCCGCCCCGACTTAAATCAGCGCCTGTTGAACCACCAGCGCGCTCCGATTGCGCCATTGATGTCGAAATCCGTGTCCGGGGCCAGGTCCATGACCGGGACCACTTCGACGAAGAACTCGATGGGTGCCTGTCGCAGCAGCGTGGTAAGGCCAAGCGGGAATCGGACGCCCAAGCGGTCATCACCCCGCTCTGCCATGCGCATGCGGCCGCCAATGCCGAAGTAGAACGGAATCCGACCGGTCAGGTCTTCGGTGGCGAACAGGTAATTGCGGTGGTACAGGTAGTCGGCATGCACCTGGAAGCGGGCATTCTCGTTGACCGACCAGGCGACGGCACCGTCAAGGGCATTGTGGTCGTTCAACCATGTCTTGGCTGAAATACCGGTGGGCTCACCCACGATGATGCCCAGGCCGAAGTTGCTCTGCGCAAAAACGTGGGATGGCAAAAGCGCAGCGGCGGAGAACAGGACGGCGAAAAACGCCAGGAAAAGTTGTTTTTTCATGCCCCTCATACGCCGTTCAGGTATTACTATGTTCCCGTATTGCCACCCACGCCCGAAATGAGGGAGCCCAGTATCCGACGATACAGTTCATCCCCGAGTACTCCGTCTTCGACTTCCTCGTCAATATTGGGGTTGTCGTTGACCTCGATGACCAACGGACCCGTGGGGGTCTCCTTGAGGTCGACGCCGAACAATCCGCGACCAATGGGCAACGCCGCTTCGGTGGCGGCCTGGAGCACCGACGGCGGGACGGCCTCCAGCGGCAGGGTTTCCCAGTCGCCGTAGGCAATCTGGCCCGGGCTGGATTCGTGCTGGATGATCTGCCAGTGCCCGTCGGCCATGAAATAGCGGCACGCGAACAAGGGCTTTCCGTCGAGGATGCCAATCCGCCAATCGAATGCCGTCGGCACGTAGGACTGCAGCAGGAGCAGGTCGGACTGCTTGAACAGGGGCTCTGCCCGGGCGCGCAGGCCGTCCGCGTCTTCCACCCGGTGTACCCCAAGGGAAAAGGCCGAGTCGGGTACCTTCAGCACGGCCGGATACGTCATGGTTTCCGCCAGCGACTTCAGGTCCCGGCGGTCGAACACCGTCGTCTTGGGCGAGGGGATGCCGTGCGCGCGGAGCATCTCGAACAGGAAGATCTTGTTCGTGCATTTCAGGATGGCTTCCGGCGTATCGTACACGGGAATGCGCTCGTCCTCGGCCTTGCGGGCGAAGCGATACGTGTGATGGTCCAGGCGGGTCGTTTCCCGGATGAAGAGCGCATCGAACTGGGCCAGCCGGTGCAGGTCGTGACGGTCAATGCGGGTTATCCGGGCACCCAGGTCCAGGGCGGCCTGCTCGAAACGTTTCAAGGCGGGCTCATCGGAGGGCGGAACGGGTTCGTTCGGGTCCACCAACATGGCAATGGACGTGGCCACGCGCGGCAACGGCTTCGAGACCGGCGAACGGGCCTTCAGGAAACGTGCCAGCTCCGCGGCAAAACGGGATCGGTCGGCCTCGGACAACCGGTGGATGCCCATGGCCTCGATGTCCTCGATGACCGGGTGGGGGTCACGGCCGAACCAGACCTGCAGGATGGGACAGCGGAACTGGTCGAACAACGCCGCCGCCACGTAGGACAGGGCCTCCACTTCCGTGTGACCGAAGAAGATGAGGGTGGATTCCGGTAGATCCGTGAGCTCGGCGGCCCGCTTCAGCTGCGGCTCCAGTTCCGTGAGGGCGCGCCGGTGGATGCGTTTCCAGTTCACATCCAGCAGGTTGTAGGCCGCCGGATAGCATCGCTCCCCGCGGGCCTCGGCCAGCAGGCTGACATAGTACCCCCGCGTCATGTGCTCGTAGCTGACGCTCAGGTTCACCACTACACGGCCCGGAACCGCCAGCCCCACGGACAGATATTCGCGGACGGTGACCACGCGTCCGATCTTTTCCAGGTCCCGGCCCTGTTCCGTCTTTTCCACGACCAGGAGCGGAACGCGGCCCCGGACTGGTGTATCGGAACTGACCACCGTCAGATCCTTCCGCATCCGGAAGCCGTCGGTGCCGTCCTCGTAATATCCGGGCAGCCGTTCATGGACCACGTATCCCAGTCGGTCATACAGGGCCTGCACACGGTCCGAATCGGTCCGGACCTCGAGCGTCAGCAATGTGCGGTGACTCTGGCGGGCAATTTCCTCCGCCACGAGCATGAGCTGGGTCCCCAGACCATAGCCGCGCACCTTTTCGTCCACGGCAATGGAGTAGATCCGGGCGCGGCGGGTACGGCGCGGCAATTGGAGAATGAGGTATCCGGCAATCGTGCCGTCGGGCAATTCCGCGACCAGAAGGCGGGTCGAACCGGTTTGCAGGAAGCGCCGGAAACTGCGTCGGTCAATGCGGTCGCCTGAAAACGCATGGTTTTCGAGCAGGGTCAGGGCGTCAAGGTCCTGTTCGCGCGCGTTCCGGACGAGCGCTGCAGCCGAAAAGGCTGTCATGGGTTATACAGCTTGATCAGAGGTTTGGACATCCCGTTCCACGCGACCGTCCACCAGTTCCACAATCCGTTTGCCCCACGAGGCCCAGTGTTCGGAGTGCGTCACCTGGATGATGGTCACGCCTTCCTCTTCATTGAGTCGCTTGAACCAGTCCATCACGATTTCGCCGTGGGTCGTGTGCAGATTGCCGGTGGGCTCGTCCGCGAGGATGAGCTTCGGTTTCATGATAAGTGCGCGCGCCACGCCGACCAACTGTTGCTGGCCACCGGAGAGCTGGCTCGGGAACAGGTCCTTCTTGGCCACCATGTTGAACCGGTCCAGCATTTCGGCCACCTGGCTCTTGCGCTCCGACCCCTTGATTTTCTTGTAGAGCAGCGGGGTCTCCAGGTTTTCGTAGACCGTGAGGTCGTCAATCAGATGGTACGCCTGGAAAACGAAGCCGATGTACTGGCGATGCAGGTCGGTGCGCTGCCGTTCGTTGATCTTGTGGACCGGCTGGTCGAAGAAGAAGTACTCACCGGTGGACGGCTCATCCAACATGCCCAGGATGTGCAGCAGGGTGGATTTTCCCGACCCGGACGGCCCCATGATGGACACGAATTCCCCTTCGTTCACCGTCAGGTCAATGTTGCGCAGCACGAAACTGCGTGAGAAGCCGTTCAAGTACGATTTGGTCAGTTTGCTTACGGTAATCACGACGGGCAACGGGCAGGTGACAAAGACAACAGGACGAAAACGCGGTCGTCAAGTTACGCGCTGCCGGGCGAACAATTACGGGCGCCCCGGGTTGTCCGCGGAGACCGTTTCCCACTGCCTGTTGCCTTCCATGTCCCGACGATTCCCGTCCCCCGCTTCGCCCGCCCTGGTCTTCCTGCTCGCCCTGCTGTGGTCCGCCTGTGCCGCGCCGGAACCCGTCACCGCACCCGTGGACGTGGTCGAGACCGAGCCGGAAGGGCCCGCCATCGACGTGATCGCCGCCCGGGATGGCGGTCTCGTGTACCGCTTCCTGCGCACGGGGGAGGAAACGGACCTTCCCGGGGGCGACCGACTTGAACAGGCCCTCCCCGCACCACAGGGCCACGCACTTGCCCTCTGGACCATGGGTCCCGACAGCTCCCGGGTACACGTCCTGGACCGCCGCACGGGCGCGATCCGCCAGGTATGGGTCGGACCCGTCGATGAGCGGGTTTCGTTGGCCTGGTCCCCGGACGGACGCCGCCTGGTGGTGGGGCACCACACCGGCAGCGCGACCGACATGGGTCCCGGCGGCATTGTCCGCGTGGACATCACCTCGGCGGGCAATGCCCCGGACGACACCCCCCTTTCCCTGGGAGGGGTGAAGGATGTGGGATGCTCCGCGTCGAAGGTCGTGCTGGCCGTGCGCCCGGACGGCTCCCTGCTCGTGCGCGGCTCCGACAACCTGTATGTGGTTGAGGCGGACGGATGCGCCACGCTGCAGACCATCGATGCCCGGCGAATGCACAGTATTTCGGTGGCCCCCGACGGTCGGCGCCTGGCCTACATTTTCCGGGAACTGGTGTACAACCGGCAGGCCCGGGCCTACGAACCCGACTCCACGCTCTACGTGTCCGCGCTGGACGATGCCGAGCCGGTGAAAGTGATCGGTGACCGGTACGCACCCCGGAATCCGGTCTGGTCTTCCGACGGCACCCAGTTGGGATACGACGTGCGCCCACCCGACGGGGATGGTCGGCGAACCGTATCGTCCTGGACCGTGGCAGACGGACAGTCCGGTTACATCGTCCCACCCGGGGCCGCCGCGGGCTCCGTGACGAACCTCCGCTTTGCGCCCGGCTCGGCGGTGGTGGCATTCCAGGTGGACGGGGAGTGGCACTTCCGCGGCGGCCCCGGCACGTTCATGCAGCCGTTCCCCGGCGCGGAGTCGCCGACGGACTTCGTGTGGTTCGACGGCACCCGCGTGCTGGCCCGGTACGGGGACCAAGGCTCGGGCATTGCCGCCCCGGCCCTGCTGACCCTCGCGCCCGGCACGACGCCCGAACCCATTCCGAACGCCGTATGGGCGGCCCCGGACGTGCGCTGAGGTGTCGACGCGCGCTATTGCGCAGCCAGCCGTTCCTCCAGCATCTCCTTGACCACCTGCGGATTGGCCTTGCCACCCGTCCGTTGCATGACCTGGCCCATGAAGAACCCGATGAGTCCGGTCTTGCCATCCCGATAGGCCTGGGCCCGGTCGGGATGGGCCTCCACGACGGCCTGGACCGCTGTGGTGAGTGCAGACGTATCGGAAATCTGGCGCAGTCCGCGCGCATCCACCACGGCATCCGGCTCGGCGCCCGATTCCATGACTTCCTTGAGGACCTCGCGGGCCAACCGGTTCGACAACACATCTTCTGCATGGAGCGCGAGGACGGAAACGAAGCGGGTCGGCGTCAGGCGGTCGCGGATCGCCGCAATGCCGTCTTCCGGCAGCATGGGCCGGACTTCGTGGATGAGCCAGTTGGTCGCCGAGTCCCGCATGCCCGGTGCCGCGGTCGCCACGTCCCGGAAATACGCATCCAGTTCGGCGGACGTGGCCAGGACCGCTGCATCATCCAGCGAAAGCCCGGCGAAATCGGCCTGCAACCGTTCCACCCGTGCACGACCGGCATCATCCAGCCCCGACAGGGGGTCCCGTGTGAACGCGACCGGCGGTGCTGCAGTTGGCTCTGAGGTTGGCTCTGTCGCCGCCGGAGCCGAGACTCGGGCTTTCGCCGAGCCCACCGCCTTTCCCGTGTCCTGCTTGGCCCACGTATCGCGCAACGTGATGGTCCGGTTCCAGACCATCCGCCCTTCGGCCGCCGCCACCGGATCGCGGTAGAAATAGCCGTTCCGTTCGAACTGGAAGCGGGCCCCGGCTTCGGCCTCAGCCACCGCCGGCTCCACCCACGCCTGGGGAATGACCTGCAGGGAGTCGGGGTTCAGGTGGTCCAGGAAGGTCTGCCCTTCTTCGATGACGTCCGGGTTCGGCACGTGGAACAGCCGGTCGTACAGGCGGACTTCCACGGGCACGGCATGCGCCGCGCTGACCCAGTGGATGGTCCCCTTCACACGCCGGGCTGCGCCGGCCCCGGAGCCCGATCGGGAGTCCGGGTCGTAGGTGCAGTGCACTTCGGTGATGGCCCCGTCGGGGCCCTTCACGACGCGTTGGCACTTCACGATGTAGGCGTTCCGCAGCCGGACTTCCTGTCCCGGGCTGAGCCGGTGGAAATTCCGGGGCGGGGTTTCCATGAAGTCGCTCCGCTCCATCCACAGCTCCCGTCCGAACGGTACCATCCGGGTGCTGCCCTTCGTGTGGGCCAGGGGATGATCGGGCGGCCAGTAGGAGGCCTTGAGCTCATCCACCACGCCTTCCGGCCAGTTCGTGATGACCATTTTGAGCGGGTCCAGGACGGCCATGGCCCGGGGGGCGGCGGCGTTCAGGTCGTCCCGGATGGCATATTCCAACAGCGAGATATCCACCCGGTTGTCCGCCTTGGCGACGCCGATCAGGTCGCAGAACGCGCGCAGGGCCTCCGGGCGGATGCCGCGTCGCCGCAGTCCGGCAATGGTGGGCATGCGCGGATCGTCCCAGCCCTCCACGTGGCCGCCCTTCACCAGCAGCAGCAGTTTCCGCTTGCTGGTCACCGTGTAATCCAGGTTCAGCCGGGCGAATTCATACTGATGCGGCCGGGGCGGGGCGCAGACCGCATCCACCAGCCAATCATAAAGCGGTCGATGCACTTCGAATTCCAGGGTGCACAGGGAGTGGGTGATGTTCTCGATGGCATCCTCAAGGGGATGGGCCATGTCATACATCGGATAGATGCACCATGTGTTGCCCGTGCGGTAATGCTCCGCGTGGCGGATCCGGTACAGGAGAGGATCGCGCATGAGCATGTTCGGGGAGGCCATGTCGATCTTCGCGCGCAGCACGTGGGCCCCGTCCGGGAATTCCCCGGCGCGCATCCGCCGGAAGAGATCCAGGTTTTCCTCCACGGACCGGTCCCGGTAGGGGCTGTTCGTGCCCGGTTCCGTCACCGTACCGCGCGTGGCGCGGATTTCGTCCATGTCCTGGCTGTCCACATAGGCCCGCCCCTGACGGATGAGGTCCTCGGCAAACCCGTACAGCTGCTCGAAGTAGTCCGAGGCGAAATACAGGTGTTCGTCCCAATCGTAGCCCAGCCACCGCACGTCGTCCTGGATGGAACGGACATATTCCATGTCCTCCGTCTCGGGGTTCGTGTCGTCGTAGCGCAGGTGGCAGCGGCCGCCATACTCCTCGGCCAGACCGAAATTCAGGCAAATGGCCTTGGCATGACCAATGTGCAGGTAGCCGTTGGGCTCCGGCGGGAATCGCGTGATGATGTCCCCGGGCACGCGTCCGGAGGCGCGATCCTGGTCGATGATCTGCTGGATGAAATGCCGGCTTTTTTCTTCGCTCACGGGAGTCTGGGCAGGGTGCGGAGGCAGGATGCGGAAGTCAGGGCAGGAGGTCTGCCGACAGGATAGTATGTCAGGAAACTAAGCACCCCGCACACGGTCTATACGGCCCATACCCATGAATTCCATGAAGATCCACGCTCGAACCGAACGGCTGCTGCTGCGCGACTGGACGGACGATGACCGTGCTCCCTACACGGACATCGTCACAGACCCCGTTGTCATGCAACATATCGGCGACGGGCAGCCGCGTACGCCGGACTACGCCCGCTCATTCGTGGACGCCCAGATGGCCCACCAAGCGGACAGGGGATGGATGCGTTTCGCGGTCGAACACGCCGCCAGCGGCGCGTTCATGGGCTTTTGTGGCCTGGACACCATGCCGGTCGATGCGCGTGGTCACGACCTGGGACGCCTGGACTTCGGTTGGCGATACGGACGGGACTGGTGGAGCTCCGGATTCGGCTTCGAGGCCGCGTCGGCGGCGCTCTTCGTGGCCAGGGAATCGTTCGGTCTGACCCACATCACCTGCCAGTCCTACCTGGAGAACCCCGGATCCATCCGCATCATGCAGAAAATGGGCATGCGCGAGATTGGCGCCGACACAGCACACGGCCGGCCACTCGTCGTCTATGGATTTCCAGACGAGTGGCCGGCCGGTAAACTGCCTCAGGGCTGCGCTCGGGACTGAAGAAACAGGCCCTAATTGCCCTCGCGGATGGTCACGTCGCCGTCCCGGGTCTTGATCTTGATGAGGTTCGCACCGCCACCCACGCTGCCCGTGGCATGGACCCGCCCACCGGAACTCCAGCGACCGCCGCGCTGGTCCACCTTGACGTCAAGGTCGAAGTCCGAGTCGATCCTGTAGTCGTCACTGTCGTCGTCCAGGATGATTTCGATGTCGAACTCCATGGACAATCCCTTGGGTACGGTCAGGGTGATGTCGCCCCCCATGGACTCCAGTTCCACGTGACGGTCGCCTGTCGTGCCGCCCACCATGTGGACTTCCACGTCGCCGCCCATGGTCTTGGCTTCAATCCAGCCATTGATCTCGCCGACCGTGATATCGCCGCCCATGGTGCTCGCCTTGACGAATTCCGCGGCCTTCCGGACCCGGATTTCACCGCCCATCGTGGATACGTCAGCGCCGAAGAGGGCTTCTTCAAGGACCACGTCGCCGCCCATGGTGTTCAGTCTGACCGGACGATTGCCCGATCCTGCTGCCCTGCCCGAGCTCACATTGTCATAGGTCACGTCGCCTCCCATGGTGGATCCGTCCACCGTGCCGGTGACGTTGCGCAGGTCGACATCGCCACCCATCGTGCTGACTTTGCCGTCCACGGAAGAATCGCGGAGCAGGACGTCACCGCCCATGGTCTCCATGCTGACTTTGCCCTTGAGATTGCTGAGCGTCAGGTCGCCGCCCATGCTCGTGCCTTCCAGATCCCCTTCCACGCCGTCGATAACAATGTCGCCGCCCGTGGTTTCCATGTCCAGATTGAAGCGGGAGGGTACCATGACCGTGACCTCGACCACCGCGCGTCCCCGGCGCATGCTGTTGTCGGTACGGATGGCTACCCCGCGGCTGGTCTCGTCAATGTCCACCTCGACGCTCTCGGCATCGCGGCCGGTGATCCGGACGTCCACGGAGACCTCATTCCGGTCCCAACCAGTAATGGAAATGTCCCCGCCCGTGCGGATGTCCATGGTCAGGAGTTCGCCGGGCTGAACGGTAAACGTACGGCTGATGTCCTGCGCCGAGGCAACCTGGAGGCTGCCCATCAGGATGGCGGCAAAAAGAAGTGCGTGATTGAAACGTGTACGCATGGGAGTACCGAAAGGATGAATGAACCGATTTCAGGCCTTTGACCGGCGCCGCTCCGTAAAGGTTTGCATTGCGGTCAATCCCTTGTCATGACGCGCGGGAGCAGCCAACGGACCAGGCCGGGAAAGAAGCGGATGAGGGGCACCGCCCAGATCTCGGGTCCTCCAATATACACCTCGGCCCTCCGCTTTTCCATGGCGCGCATGGCCTTGCGGGCGAACACCTCCACCGGCATGGCATTCCGGTGCTGCGCATCCATTTCCCCGTGGGGCGTACCATCCCCCCTCACCGACTGTTCGCTGATCCATGTCCGGATGTATCCGGGACAGAGCAGCGTGATGTCCAGCGGCGAATTCGCGATTTCCGCCCGCAGCCCGTCGAACCAGCCATGGAGCGCGTGTTTCGACGCCGCATAGGTGGCCCGCCGGGGCGTGGACACCTTGCCCATGACCGAACTGATGGCCACCACATGCCCGTCCGGCCGCTCCAGGAGATGCTTCAGGCAGACATGCACGAGCGACAGCGCCCCGAAGAAATTGATGTCCATGATGCGCCGCTCGACCGCCAGGTCCACCTCGCGGACCGCCGAACGTTGACCGATCCCCGCACTCAGCACCAGGGTGTCGAGGTGCCCGAAGCGGGCCAGGACCGCCTCGAATGCCGCCGCGTGGGTTTCCGTGTGGGTCACGTCGAGCGGCAGGATCATGTGCCGGTCCGGTTCGGGGAGGCCATCCACGAGGGCCCGGAGCCGGTCGATGCGCCGCGCCGATACCACCACATGGGCACCGCGTGCCGCGAAGGATTTTGCCAGCTCGGCCCCGATGCCCGAAGAGGCCCCGGTTATCCAGACGACGCGATCCGTCATTGGACGCTGACGCGGATGCGTGCTTCACCGGCATTGCCGGTCCCGTTCTGTGTGGCGACCACATGGATTTCGTAGCGCCCGGCCTCCAGACCCTGGAAGTCGGACATATACAGGCTGCGCGTCCCCGCCGGAAGCAACGGGCGCGTGGCTACGGGCTGCCCGTCCCGGTAGACAGTGGCCTGGATCGTGAAGTCGCCGCTGTCCCACAGTCCACCGGGCTCCGTCGGACAGCCACACAGCATTTCCATCAGCGCCCGGACCGTAAACGGGGTTCCCTGCGGCACGGGTTGTTCGGAACGCGGTTCCTGGATCTTGACGGTGAGCCCGGTCAGTTCCACCAGAAAGCCGTCGCCCTCGACATGGTGCCCGGGGATCAGTAATACGCGCTTGGTCGCCTGCGTCATGCCATCCGGATCCCCGAGGGGGCCGATGGCCGTGATGTCCACCCAGGTCGGTGCGTCCAGCGCTAGCGTCGTGCGGAAGGCCGCCGCATCGGGCGTGTCGAAGGGATCCGTGCCCCGGACCCTGGGCTTGCGCATGAGGCTGTCGGTGTCCCCCGTGCCGCCCGTCTGGACGCCGTCCGCCAGCACGCTGCCGTCCCGGACCCGGCGGATGACCACGCGTACCCCACCGGCACCGGAGCCGATGATTTTCGCGTCATGGGAGACGGCGCGGACGATTATCCGTGTTTCGGTTGCCTGCGCGTGCAGATTGCCGGGCAGCAGGCTGCCGGACAGGAACAGGGACAAAAAAAGAACGCCGACAACTCGGGTTGTCGGCGTTCTCAGAGCGGGCAGTGGGGTCATGAGGGTCAGGCGTGAATCCGTTGTCTGAACATGACGGGTACGAGGCCTTTGTCGGGAATTCCGATCTGGACCAGCTCCCAACCGGGATCGTAGCCGTCAATCATGGCCCGGAGCCGTTCAATCCGATGGAAGGACGAATCTCCGCCATGATGCCAATCAAATGCTTCTACCCGGTAGTTGGTAAGGCGTTTCTCCCCGTTCACCGTAACCAGGACTTCAACCGTGTTCTCGGATCCCATGTCGGGGACCTGGATGCAGATTTCCCTCATGATGGCTACCTCATATGCATGGCTCAGTTGCCTTGATGGATATAGTGGCTCTGGATGAAGTTCTCGGTCACCACGTGACCGTCGAACAGGTGGATGACGCGCTGGCTGTATTCGGCATCGGCCGGGGAGTGGGTGACCATGGCAATCGTCGTACCGGCTTCGTTCAGCTGGGTCAACAGGTTCATGACCTCCTCGCCGTGCGTGGAGTCCAGGTTACCCGTGGGCTCATCCGCCAGGATGAGTTTGGGCCCCGCCACAACGGCGCGGGCAATGGCCACGCGCTGCTGCTGACCACCGGAAAGCTGCTGCGGGAAGTGGCCTTGCCGGTGCGTGATCTGCACCGAATCGAGTGCCGCCTGGACCCGCTCTTTACGCTCGTCGCTCGGCATGCCGAGGTACAGCAGCGGCAGTTCCACGTTTTCGTGGACCGTGAGCTCATCAATCAGGTTGAAGCTCTGGAAGACGAATCCGATGTTGCCCTTGCGGAGCTGGGCCCGCTGGCGTTCGCTCAGGTTCGAGATTTCCGTATCCAGGAACCAGTATTCACCGGCCGTCGGGTTGTCGAGCAGGCCCATGATGTTCAGCAGGGTGGACTTGCCACAGCCGGACGGTCCCATGATGGACACGAACTCGCCTTCCTTGATTTCCAGGTTGACGTTGTTGAGGGCGGTCGTTTCGACTTCCTCGGTGATGTACGCCTTCTTGAGGTTTTTTGTCTTGATCATGGTGTTTGTCAGTTGAATACCAGGCGGTCTGCCTCGTTGAACGTTTCGTAGGAGGAAGTGACGACTTGCTGGCCGGGCTCGAGTCCCTCGACCACCTCGTACACTTCGAGATTCTTGCGGCTGAGACGGATGGGCTGCTTGACGGCAAATTCCCCCGACTCATCAAGGACGTAGATCCAGTTGCCCCCCGTGGACTGGAAGAACCCACCGAGCGGCACGACCACGGCTTCCGTGGGATCACTCATTTCAAGCCGGGCGCGAACCGTTTGGCCCCGACGGATGGCATCCGGCTCTTCGCCCACGAAGTGCAGGTCCACTTCGAAGCGGCCCTGCTGGACCTGCGGGTAGACCCGGTGGACTTCCATTTCGTATTCCTGGCCGGCAATGGGCAGCGTGACGGCCTTCTGGCCCCGCATGACGCGGCTGATGTGGAACTCGTCCACCTGCGCACGGACCATGACGCCGTCCATGAGGTCCACCTGTCCGAACCGGTAGCCGGTGCTCACGATCTCACCCAACTGGGCATTGAGCTGGGACAGCCGGCCGTCCGCGGGCGCCCGGATGACCAGGTTCTCCAGGCGACTGTTGATGACCTGGAAATTCTGGTCCATGCGGGCGACGGCATCGGCCATCTGTTCGAGCTGCTGGGCCTGGCGCAGGGAATCCGTACGATAGGAACGCTGCGTCAAATCCATCCGGCTCAGGTAGTACTCGTATTCGTCCTTGATGCGCAGGTAGTCCTGTTCGGCCATCAATTCCTTGTCATACAGCTGCTTGGCCCGGGCGTGCTCGCGCTCCAGCCGCCGGATGTTGTACTGCATGTCCGTCAGCTGCTGCCGCGTGCTGAGGTTGCTCTGCTCCACCTGGAACCGGGTCTGTTCCAGACGATTGATCTGCTCAATCCGGGACGTTTCGGTCTGGAGGAGGCTCAGTTGCAGCCCACTGTTGGACAGGCGCAGGATGGGGTCGCCTTCCTGCAGGATGGCGCCTTCCTGGACGAAGACCTCTTCGACCCGTCCGCCTTCGATGGCGTCCAGGAAGAACCAGTTCCGCGGCAGGACATTGCCTGTAATGGGGATGTTCTCCTGGAACGGGGCGAACCGCACTTCACTGATGGTGACGCGGTCGCGGTCCACGTTCAGGCGTCGACCGCCACTCGTGGAGGAAATACCCCAGGCAATCAGGGCCAGGAACGCAATGGCTCCCACGATCATCCCAATCCGGCGCGTCGTCCAGAATTTCCTGGCAATCTTCTTGTCCATGCCCTGTCCGCCTCCGTAACTGTCTCCGGAAGACGAATCGCCCTGGCCGCCATTGCCACGGGGCGCCAGAATGGAGGCTGCCGTCGGTTTCCTGGGCGGCTCCTGGGGCAGATTTTTTTCGGTAGTTGTGTCCATGCTCATGAAAAATCGTTTTGCAAGGGTCGTGCCACAGCACAAATAAGCCGGGCAGGCCGTCCACATGATCGAAGATATGTCCGGTCTTGAAACACCAACTGTACGATATTGAACACTTCTACCGAAGGGCTGTCCGCTTTTGGAACACAATTTCCATGCGGTACGATAGTTGGAGTGTTTTGCATCGTAAAGGGTTGGCA
This sequence comes from Rhodothermales bacterium, assembly GCA_040221055.1. Classification (NCBI taxonomy): domain Bacteria; kingdom Pseudomonadati; phylum Rhodothermota; class Rhodothermia; order Rhodothermales; species Rhodothermales bacterium. The sequence goes on from JAVJVN010000013.1 coordinate 111,526, forward strand.
ATGTTGTCCGTACTCCACGGAAGTGCCCGATCTTTGTTGCACCATTGACGATTTGAGGATATGCAGGAATCGCCGGATCTCGGACGGATACTGGTTGTGGATGACGACGCGGACGTGCTCCAGGCGGCGCGACTGCTGCTGCGCAAACACGCCGAACACGTGCACACGGAAAAGCGGCCGGAACACATTCCGGCCCTGTTGCAGAACGACAACTACGACGTCATCCTGCTGGACATGAACTTCACCCGGGACGTGTCCAGCGGGCGGGAAGGCTTCTACTGGCTGGACCGCATCCGGGAAATCAATCCATCGGCCGTGGTCGTTCTGATCACGGCGTTCGGAGACGTGGAAATGGCGGTGAATGCCATCAAGGCGGGGGCCACCGACTTTGTGCTCAAACCCTGGCAGAACGAGAAATTGATTGCCACGCTGACTTCGGCGCTCCGGCTGAGTTCGTCCCGTCAGGAAGCCAACGCCCTGCGCGAACAGTCCCGGATGCTGTCGGATGACCTGGGAAACCGGTATCGCGACTTCATCGGCAAGTCCCCGGCCATGCGCAACGTGTTCGTGCAGATCGACAAGGTGGCCGGAACCGACGCCAACGTCCTCATCCTGGGCGAGAACGGGACGGGCAAGGAACTGGTGGCCCGGGCCCTGCACCGCCAGTCCAAACGCGCCAACGAGGTCTTCGTGAGCGTCGACATGGGCGCCATCACGGAAACCCTGTTCGAAAGTGAGTTGTTCGGCCACCGCAAGGGCGCATTCACCGATGCCCGCGAGGACCGTCCTGGCCGGTTCGAAATGGCATCCGGAGGCACGCTCTTCCTGGACGAAATCGGCAACCTGCCGTTGCCGTTGCAATCGAAGCTCATGACCGTACTGCAGCAGCGTCAGGTGACCCGCGTGGGGGACAATCGTCCCCACAGCGTGGATGTCCGGCTCATCTGCGCCACGAACGAACCCATCCACGAACGGGTACGGGAGGGTGCGTTCCGGCAGGACCTGCTCTACCGGATCAATACCGTGGAAATCCGTCTGCCGGCCCTGCGGGAGCGCCTGGAGGACATTCCGCTCCTCGTGGAGCATTTCCTGGAGATGTTCGCGCGCAAGTACAACCAGTCGGTGACGGGCATGAGCGACGGTGCGCTCCGCAAGTTGGAGTCCTGGTCCTGGCCGGGCAACGTCCGGGAACTGGAGCACATGGTGGAGCGGGCGGTCATCATGACCGATTCGACCACGCTGCAACCCGAAGATTTCCTGTTCACGTCGGCCCACGACATGGGCGCGGACGGACTCCTGTTCGACTCGTTCAACCTGGAGGATGTGGAAAAAACCGTGGTCCGGAAAGCCCTGGACAAGCACGCAGGCAACATCTCGAAGGCGGCGGACGAACTGGGATTGACCCGGGCGTCCCTGTACCGCCGTCTTGAGAAATACGGACTCTGAGCGTGCGGAATTTCAGGATCCAGATCATCGCCAGGATCATCCTGATGGCCATCACGACGGTGGGCATCGTGTTCCTGGGTTGGATGAGCTCATCCTTCATGGCGGCGGGCCTGTTGACGGTCGTCCTGATCTTCCAGATCACCGCCCTCGTGCGCCATGTGGACCGGACGAACCGGGACGTTGCCCGCTTGCTGCGCTCCATCCGCTATTCCGATTTCTCGCAGACGTTCTCGGCCCCCGGGTGGGGCAGCAGTTTCAAGGATCTGAATGCGGCCCTGTCGGACGTCATGGATGACTTCCGCACCGCCCGGTCCGAGACCGAGGAACACTACCGGTTCCTGCAGACCGTCATGCATCATATCGGCGTGGGGTTGATTTCGTACCGGTCAAACGGTTCGGTAGGACTCATCAACAATGCGGCAAAACGGTTGCTGCGGGTGCAATACCTGAACAACATCGCCATGTTGTCTGAATTCAGTCCGCAACTCGTGGAAACACTGAGTCGGATTTCGTCCGGCGAGAAGCGCATCGTGAAAGTCGTCGACGGCGACGAGCTGCTGGAGCTGGTCATCTACGGCACACAGTTCAAGATGCGCGGTACGCCCTACACGCTCGTTTCCATCCAGGATATCCAGACGGAACTGGAGGAAAAGGAGATCGAAGCCTGGCAGAAACTGGCCCGCGTGTTGACGCACGAAATCATGAACTCCATCACACCCATCTCGTCACTGGCCACTTCCGTCCGGGAGTTGTTGGATGATGGGCTTCCATCGCACGCATCGGACGTACGGGAGGCCGTGCAGACCATCGAACGGCGCAGCCAGAGCCTGCTCGGATTCGTGCAGGCGTACCGGAGCCTGACGCGCATTCCCCGCCCGGACCTGTCCATTTTCCCCCTCCGCCGCCTGTTGGACGATGTGGAACTCCTGTTCCGCAACGAGCTGGCACAGCACGGCATTGCGTTCGAGACGTCCATCGATCCGTCCGAGCTCGATCTCACGGCCGACAAGAGCCTCATCGAACAGATCCTCATCAATCTCGTCCGGAACGCCATCCAGGCCCTCCACGGGACCGAACGCGGTACCGTCCGCGTTCGCGCCTTCCTTGGAGATCGGGGGCGGCCGGTGATCCAGGTGACCGACAATGGCCCGGGCATTGAGCCCGAAGCGCTCGAAAAAGTGTTCATTCCGTTTTTCTCGACGAAGAGTGACGGGTCGGGAATCGGGCTCAGTTTGTCGCGCCAGATCATGCGGGCACACGGAGGAACCATGGGAATCAAATCAAACCCTGGCGAGGAAACCACGGTTACCTTACGTTTCTGACATGGCACGCATTGTTTACACTGGCGACACGCCGGCCAAGCGCCGGAACGCCCACATCCGGTCATGCGCGGAAGTCATCCGCCTGCTTGCGGAACGGCCGGGTTTCGGTGAGGAAGAGCAGGACATGACCGCTTTCCTGGTATTCAGCCTGCGTGGCATCCACGATACCATAGAAGAGAGTGCCCTTGCATGGGACGACCGGAACTACTGGAAAAAGTCCGAGGCGCTGCGTCAGAAATGGCGCTGGTCGCACCATGCAGCGAACGACCTCGAGAAAATGGTGGTGGCGGGGCAGTGGTTCGACATTCCCGTGAAGCTTATTGAGTTGATACCTCACTTCGCGGATGTTACCATATCCACCATCACTCGTGGTCCGGACTGGTGGGTCGGAGCACGTCGGGCACTCATGAAACAGCAATCACCGTGATAAAGGACAGGACAGCTCTTGCCGCCGGAGTGCTGCTCGTATCGCCGCCCATGAGTGCGGATCCCCACTTCAGCCGCTCCGTCGTGCTGGTGTGTGAGCATTCAGGTGCCGGCAGTTTCGGACTCATCCTGAACCAACCGCTGACGGTCACCATGGACCAGTTGTTCGATGAGTTGATGGCCTTCAGCGACGAGGTGGGGTGGGGTGGTCCCGTCCAACCCGATACGCTTCATTTCATTCACCGCGGTGATGAACTCATTCCCGAGGCCATTCCCGTCCGGGAAGGCATCATGTGGGGGGGCGATTTCGACATGGTCCGCGCCCGGATTGTGGACGGGGGCCTGGACCCTGATGATATCCGGTTCTTCCTGGGATACGCCGGATGGTCGCCGGGCCAGTTGCAGGCCGAAGTCGATGCCGGTGGCTGGATCGTGACGCAGGCGACCGAAGACTATGTATTCGATACGGCCGAGGACGATCTCTGGCAGCAGGTCCTCCGCGGGATGGGCGGGGCGTTTGCCATCCTGGCAAACGCCCCCGAACACCCATCACTCAACTGATGCCCGGACGATCTTCGGGGAGATGGCCGGGAAATTCCCGTACGAGAACCACAGGTCGCCCGACGCTGCATCGAGGGTCATGTGACGCACCAGGGAACGGGGTGTCGGATAAGGGTGGACCGTGAACCGTTCCTCGGCGATGTGGAATCGGAGGAGCGCATCGGCCGCCGCTGTGGCCACCCAGACCCAGCCCCGTTGGGCATCCACGCGCACGATGTAGGGGAGCGCATCCTTGATGGGGAGATCGTATTCGGTGAACCGCTCCGTGTCCGGGTCGAACCGGGCCAGTTTCCCGGAAGCATAGAGCGGAATCCAGATGGTGCCGTCTGGAGCCACGTCCGGTCGACGGGGACCACTGTAGGATGTGGGGAGCGGATAGAGGGTGAAGGCCCCGGTGGAGGGTACGAACTTCACCAGGTTGCTGCCTACCAGTTGCGTGCCCCAAAGCGTTCCGTCGGCGTCGGCCCGGAGCCCATAGGGTATGGTGCTGCCTCCATCGGGCATGGGCTCGGACGGGACGTTATAGACCTGGACGTCTCCGGTGGACGGATCCAGGTAGCCCATGGTCTCGGGGCTTTTCGAGAAGTGGCCGTTGAACCAAATGCGTCCGTCCGCCGTGCGCACAATGCTGTGCGGATGCATGCCGATGTCGTACGTGTCCCAGGAGCCATCCCCGGGGTCGCGTCGGGCAATCTTCTGCGGTCCGCCCAGCAGGACCCACCAGGTGCCGTCGGTATCGATCGTGAGCGCCCGGGGGTTCACCTGTGGGACCGGAATGGCCGTCCGTTCAAACGTGCCATCGGCTGGATTGAGGGTGTACATGCTGCCGGACAATTGCCCCGTGATGACCAGATGACCGTCCGGATCCGGTTCCAGGTCGTGCGGAATGTCCAGCCGGTTCGGGTAGACGTACTCGGTGAACGTGACCCCATCGTCCCCCGGGGGCAACGGGTCGGGTTCGGGGACGGGAGCAGTTTCGTCACCCAGGGCAGCGACGAGCCATCGCGAGGTCACGGCGGATTGCCGGCTGGGCGACATGATGGGGAATGCCGTATGGGCTCCGGCAAATCCGAGCATCTGGTCGATCCGGGCATGCCATTCCTGTTCGCTCTTCAGCCGGTCCCCCGTGGTAATCTGCTGGCGATCGAACTGGTGGCACCCGGTACAGTCCAGGATGAACTGGCGCTTGAACTCCCCATCGGGCAGCAGCTGGAGGTATCGGCTGCTGGGCGCGGACGCGGAGGTGGAGGCAGAGACGGCGGAGACGGCAGCGGCGGTGGACGGCTGGTCGGTGCGGGGCGTCTGGCTGCCGGTCAGCACGACGATGGCCGCGCCGACGACAGACAGGGCCAGGAAACGGAAATACATGGCGATGGGAAACGGGGATGTGCACGTCGGGGGGACGCGTGACCCCTTTTTCGAAATGTAACCCGGGAAGTTACATTTTCAGTCCACCCTGCTGGTGCGGAAGGGCAGGTTCAGAGGTCGCCCAGCTGCGGCCGCAACAGGATTTCCTCGACGACCGTGCGGTCCGACATCAGGTACGCGGACACCACGGCCCGAGCAATGTCCTCTGCCGGCATGAGGCGCTCTTCGTCGATATCCGAGCCGTCCCATGACGGCGTGAACGTTCCACCCGGCAGGATGGACGTGACGCGGATGCCGGATGTCTTGAGCTCCGTGCGGAGGGCCCGTGCCAGGCCGAGCATGGCGTGTTTGGTGACACAGTAGGCCAGACCACCCGGGTAGCCTTCAATGGACGCGACCGACGCCATGAACAGCAACATGCCGCTGCCACGCTGGACCATGCCGGGGAGGAGGGCGCGGGACAGCGTGAAGGCGCTCATGACATTCACGTCCCACTGCGCCTGCATGACCGCCTCCGTGACATCGGCCATTTCGCCCGGGGCGAAGATGCCCGCGTTGTTCACCACGCAGGTGGGCACACCGTGCGCCGTTACCGCCTTCGCCGCGACGTCCTGCAGCACGGCCGTCTGGGTGACATCGCATTCGAAGACCGACACGTGGGCACCGTGTGCGCGGCACCGGACGGCGGTTTCTTCCATTTTTACGGTGTTCCTGGACAGCAGCGACAGATGAACGCCCGGTACGCTCCCGGCAAAGGCGACCGCCGTCGCCGCCCCGATTCCCTGGCTGGCGCCCGTAATGACAATATGGTGGGCGGTGTGGCTCATTTTCCGTTGATCAATTTGAAAAACTCGGCGCGGGTGTGGACGTTGTCCAGGAAGGGACCGGACATGGAACTCGTCGTAGTCACCGAATTCTGCTTCTGCACGCCCCGCATGACCATGCACAGGTGCGTGGCCTCGATGACCACCGCCACGCCCTGCGGCTTCAGTGCGTCCTGGATGGCATCGCGGATCTGGATGGTCATCCGTTCCTGGACCTGCAACCGCCTGGCGAAGACGTCCACGATGCGGGGAATCTTGGAGAGCCCCACGATGTGCTGGTCCGGGATGTACGCAATATGGGCCCTCCCGAAGAACGGAACCATGTGGTGCTCGCACATGGAATACAATTCGATGTCCTTGACCAGGATCATCTCGTCGTAGTGTTCTTCAAAGACGGCACTCCGCAGGATTTCCCGGGCATCCTGGCCGTAGCCCTGCGTGAGGAAAAGTTGTGCCTTGGCGACGCGTTCGGGCGTTTTCAGCAGGCCCTCGCGGGTCGGATCCTCTCCGATGGTTTCCAGGATGGTCCGGACACTCCTGGACAGGGTCTCGACGGCTTCGGCGTCGTACTGCAGGCGTTCATCAAACAATTTCATGGCGTTCCTTGGTATTCAGCGACGTTCCGCTCGGTTTCGTAGAGCCTGATGGCGTGCAGTCGGCCGGTCGGCAGCTGGTCTTCGAGACGATTCCAGAAGGCCACGACGAGGTTTTCCGATGTAGGCACGATGCCCTGCAGGAAGTCCACGTCCAGATTCAGGTTGGCGTGGTCGCAATGGGAAACAATCCGTTCTTCAATAATGCGCTTCAGCACGCCCAGGTCGATCACGTAGCCGGTATCCGGATCGGGCTCGCCCGCCACCGTCACTTCCAGCGTGTAATTGTGTCCGTGCCAGTTCGGGGAATTGCACTTGCCGAAGGTCTCCCGATTCCAGGCATCGGATTTGTCCGGGTTGTGCAGCCGGTGGGCGGCATTGAAGTGGACCTTGCGGGTCACGAGGATGGTCGGCATAGGCGCAGTATTAAAACGTTCACAAATGGAATGTGATCGGTTTGAATGCGTTCCCGCGAAGATCGGTTGGGGATGCTCCAGGCCCTATATTGGAACGCTTCAGGTGCAAAGTTCACAATTCCATGACTGACAAAACACTTTTTGAACGGATTGCGGACAAAGAGATCCCGTCCGACATGGTTCATGAGGACGACCTGTGCATTGCGTTCAGGGACATCAAGCCCCAGGCGCCTACACATATCCTGATCGTTCCGCGCAAACCCATTCCGTCGCTGGATGATCTGACGCCGGACGATGCGGCCCTCGTGGGCCACCTTTTCGTGGTCGCACAGGGGATTGCCGCGAAGGAAGGCCTGGCGCGGGGGTACCGGACCGTCTTCAACTGTGGCCCGGACGGTGGACAGGAAGTCCCGCATCTCCACCTGCATCTGCTGGGCGGTCGTCCATTGACGTGGCCTCCCGGATGAGACCCGGGACGGCGGTTGTGCGAACAGGCCTCGGGTTGCTGTGCATGATCATGCTGGCCGCGGGGCAGGCGTCCGCCCAGGTGGTTCTGGAAACCGGGTTCGAGCGGGACGTGAACCGCTACCGGTGGGAGGGGCTGGCCCGGGCCGATGTGACCAGCGGACCCTGGGTCATCGGGATGCGCAACGCCTTCCGCAGCGACGCCTATCTGCTTTTCGACAACCGCCTGAGTTTCCGGGACGAAAACCGCTTCAGGATGGATGCGGTGAAGAACACCGACCGGTTGCTGGATTTGACCGTCCGCTCGACGGCGGATTGGTTCAGCCTCAGTCGGGTGTACCATCAAGATGCGTGGGTGGGACTGCGTCACCTCAGCGAGCAGGGATGGTGGGTGGAGCCTGCGGCCGGCCTGACCGTGGACGCCCGCCCGGGTGCCCTGTCCGGAACGGGCGAGGCGCCCGTCCGAACGGATGCCGGCCCGGCCGCTGGCCTCGCCTTCGGCATGCCCATGCGGGAGGTGGGAGGATACGCCACACAGGTCGACGGGCAGTTCCAGGTGCAACGCATGGCCCCCCGTGCCGGGAGGGTCGTCCGGCTCCGGGCCGCGACCGGTCGTACGTTTGCCCGGACCACCGTGAATGCCGACGTGGAAGTCGCGTCGTTGCGCCGCGATGCCTACCAGGCGGCGTCGTTCCTGAACCGCGACGAAGCCGCCGTGCGGCGAGCGGAAACCGTCGAGTCCACCGTGAGCGATACGTTGTTGGTGGGCGTCGGGGTATCCACGCAGATCACGGACGCCCTGGATGCCGTGCTGCGCGTGGATGCCGGATTGAATGCCCGCAGGGTACGCTCCCTCCGGGCCCCGTCCGATGCCCTCGTGTTCGATTCCGATTTCGGGCGCCAGACGGTGAGGCTGGATCTGGCGGCACGGTGGCGGTTCGGCAGCGGATACGTCCGCGCCGGCATGAACGCCGGGGCCGAAGTGGAGGAGCGGCAACTGGACAACGCCGCCGATCTGCCGCCGGCGCAGGCCGCCCAGAAACTGACCCTGTTGCGTCAGGCGGATTACGACCGGGGCTTCCTGGGGCTGTCCATCACGGGGCTCGTTCCGGTGTCCGGCCGGTGGGTCGTCCAGTTCGACGGGTCGGCGAACGTCCTGCAGCACGACACGCCGGAGGTGAATCCGGACGACCGGGACGAGTTGCTGTACAACGGAAGCGTCGGATTGGAATACCGTGCATCGCCGGCGTGGACCTTCTCGACCCGGATGTTCGGAAGCTGGTTCCACACCGTCTATCTGAGGGCGGCCCGGTCGGCCGACAACAATACCCAGCGTTCCATCCGGCTGCGGCCGGCGCTGACCTGGCAGCCCTCCCCGGACACCCGGATCCGCCTGGAATCGGAAGTGCGGGCCACCTACACCGTGGATGATTTCCTGCTGCCGGGCCGGCGTCCGACGGACCAGTCCGCCCGGGAAATGCGCTACCAACTGGAGGCCGAGCAGGGCATGGGTGACGGATTCCGGCTGAAACTGGATGCGGCCTATTCGGACCTCCGGCTGGGCCGGTTCCTGGCCGGTGAGTTCGCCGAAATCCCGTTCGACACGCTCCGGACCTGGAGTGGCTGGGTGCGCGTCCAGACCGGTGGGCGGATTACCGCCGAAATCGGCATCCGGTACTTCATCCGGAGCGACTACGACCGGGCGGCGTCGGTCAGGTACGGGGAGGGAGGCGCGTCCATCACGCGTTCCGGGCGCCGCCGCATTGACCAGATCGGCCCCACCACGTCCATCCTGTGGCCCATGCGCAAGGGCACGTCCATCCGCGTGGACGGGTGGGCCGTGGTGCAGCGGGTGTCCACGCAGCTGTATGGCGCCTTGCCCGAGGAACAGGCCGATGTCATCCGGCGGGCGGCCGATCGGGGTACCCGCAGCCTGATTCCCAATCTGACGGTTTCCATGCTCGTATATTTCTGACCACCATGATTACCGTCGGCGTCACGGGAGGCATTGCCTCCGGAAAATCCACCGTTTGCGAGCGGCTCACGGGCCTCGGCGCCCGCATGTTCCATGCGGATGCCGAGGCCCGTGAGCTCATGGTGCACGACGCCGACGTACGGGCAGGCGTCATCGCGGCGCTCGGGGCGGAGGCGTACGCCCCGGATGGGGGGCTCAACAAGACCTGGATTGCCGACCGGATTTTCGGGAGCGAAGCCGACCGGCGGGCCCTCGAGGCCGTGGTGCATCCCGCCGTGGGCGTCCGTTTCCGGGCGGCCAAGCAGGCCGCCGAGGTCGCCGGATGCCCCATGCTGGTCAAGGAACAGGCCGTGTTTCCGAACGAAGCGGCCCGCGCGGACGTGGATCACTGGGTGGTCGTCGAGGCGACCCCGGGGGCGCGGCTGGACCGGGCTGCCCGGCGGGCCGGGCAGAGTCCGGACCAGGCCCGCGCCCGCATGCAGGCCCAACCGGATGCCACCACGTATCGATCCATTGCCGACACGGTCATCGTGAACGACGGCACCCTGGAAGACCTCCGGGCCCGCGTGGATGACCTGTGGGAGACCTTGACCGGAAGGCCCGCACATGCCTGATTTACACGAATCCACCGTGCCGCCCGCATTCCCCATCCCCATTCCCATCGGGGCGCGGGTCCCCCGGCGTCCGGCCCACCGGTGGGTCCGGCGCGTGCTGCATGCGGCGGGCTGGCAATTCGAAGGGGAAGTCCCGGACGCGCCCAAGTTCGTGCTCATTGCCGCACCCCACACGTCGAATTGGGATTTCGTCCTGGCCATGGGAATCGTTTTCGGGATGGGGCTGGACTTCCACTGGATAGGGAAGCACACGCTGTTCCGGGGTCCGTTCGGACCCCTCATGCGCTGGGCCGGGGGTATTCCGGTCAACCGGCAGCGCCCCGGGCGGCTGGTCCCGGACACCATCGAGGCCTTCCGGGCCCACGACCGGTTCGTGGTCGGGCTGTCCCCGGAAGGGACGCGGCGGCGGGTAGACACCTGGAAAACGGGATTCCACCGGATTGCCGCTGGCGCGGGTGTGCCCATCCTGCCCGCCTGGATCGATGCCCGGCGCAAACGCATCGGATTCGCCCCCCTGTTCTGGCCGACCGGCGATCGTGACGCCGACATGGCGCATCTCATGGAATGGTATGGGCAGTTTTCACGATAGTCGGGCTTAATTCCGCGCGCCCCCTGTCGATCCAAGACGTGACAGACCTGGTATCGACATGCAACATCTTCTATCGCTCTACGGCCGGACGATCAGTCTGATCATCCTCGTTTTCCTCATTTCGTTCGGGGTGGTGGCGCTCGCGTTCACGTCGGTGCAGGCCATGGAGGAGCGCGATCGCGTTCGCGTACTCCAGCACAATATCCTGAATGCCAATTCCACGGTCCGGGAGTTCATGCTTTCGCGGGATCCCGGCGAGGCCAAGGACACCGAGCAATGGCTTCAGAAGGCCGATGCCATCCTGCATGAAGGGGTCCGGGTCGAGAATTACGAACGGCTCCACAGTGAACTCCATCTGTACCTGCACTCCATCAACCAGTTGATCGAGGCGTATCAGACCCGCGGATTCTACGAGGAAGATGGACTGGAGGGCGAAATGCGGACCCGGTCGGCCAACTTGCACGCCATGTTTGCCGAGCGTGGCATGTCCCAGGCGGTCATCGAATTGCTCCAGGTCCGTCGCGCCGAAAAAAACTTCCTGCTGCGGGGCGGAACGGAATATGCCGATGAGCTGCATCGGCGCATCGTGATCCTGAATCAAATGGTGGAGGCCACCGACAGCCCGGAATTCGTGTCGACCGCCAAGGACGAATTGGCGCATCTGCAACAGGATTTTGACCAGATTGCCATGGTTACCGACAAGGTGAACTACGTCCGGTCGAACCTGGCCTTCCTGGCCGCCGCCATCGAGGACTCGCTGAGCAAGGTCATTGTGGCGGAATCGGAACGGACCGAGCGGTTCCTGTGGATCTCCCTCGGGCTGGTCCTGTTTTCGTTCGTCCTGGGCATCCTGTATGCCATGTATATTTCGAAATCCATCGTCAAGCCGCTCAGTCTGCTTGAAGCGGCCGCCCGCCGGATTGGCAAGGGCGACGACATTTCCGACCTCCAGCTGGACCTGGTCGGGGATCTGGAGGACCTGACGCGCGCGCTGCACGGCCTGTCGGACCAGATGCAGGGCCGCAAGGAAAACGAACGCCTCCTGGCCGAATCGGCCGCCGAACTCAAGGCCGTGAACAAGGAACTGGACGAGCGCAAGCGGGAACTGGAACGTCGGGCAGAAAAGCTGCACACCGTCGTGGAACGCCTGGAAGCCGCTCGCGAATCGGCCGAAGGCTCCGCCCAGATCAAGGCCGACTTCCTGGCCCAGATGAGCCACGAAATCCGGACGCCGCTGAACGGCATCATCGGCATGACCAGCCTGCTGGCCAACGAGGACCTGCGTCCCGACCACGCGGAAGTGATTGATGTCATCCGGACCAGCGGGGAGTCCCTGCTGACCATTGTGAACGACATCCTGGACTTCTCGAAAATCGAAGCCGGCGCGGTCATCGTGGAAGAGGAGCCCATGGTGGTTTCCGAATGCGTCGAGAGCGCACTCACCATGGTCGGACGCCTGGCCGCCCGCAAGGGGCTGGACCTGTCCTGCGACCTGGACGACAATGTGCCGCACAGCATTTTCGGCGATTCGGCGCGCCTGCGTCAGGTGCTGGTCAATCTCGTGGGGAATGCCGTTAAATTCACGGAAGAAGGCGAGGTCCAGATCCGCGTTTACCGCCCCGACCCGTCCCGCGATACCCTCCGGTTCGCCGTGGAAGACACTGGAATCGGCATTGCCGAGGCCCATCTGGAGGGCCTTTTCGAGCCCTTCCGCCAGGCGGAGGTGTCAACCACCCGCAAATTCGGGGGAACTGGACTCGGACTGTCCATCTCCCGGCAGCTCAGCGAACTCATGGGCGGCCGGATGTGGGTGGAATCGACGGTTGGCGTCGGGTCCACCTTCTTCTTCGACATCAAGGCTCCGACGGTGGAGTTGGCCGCGCCCTTGGCCCAGAACGTGGGTGCCCGGGTGCTCCTCATAAACGACCGTCCCCTGTTCAGTCGCGCCCTCATGCGGACCATGCAGGGATGGGGGGCCTTGGTCGATGTGGTTGCCACCGACGATGCCGCCACCGACATGCTGGCCCGTCGCGCCTACGACATGATCCTGCTGAACGATACGCCGAGCGGATTCGACGGCGTCGCGGTTCAGGCCGTGGCCCACGCCCTTTCGGAGCAGGCCGGAGAGACCCCCATTTGCATCCTGCGGCATCTGGGCGACCAGATGGGAGAACGTGCGGGTCTGACGCTGGCCAAGCCCGTCCGGCAGGAGGCCCTGCGGACGTTGCTGGCGGGATCGCTGTCAAATGGTTCCGAAAACACGGGATCGAACGGCACGGGGCCGAGCGCAACGGCGCCGGCGGCCGATCGGGCACCCGTCCACGCTTCCGGACCTTCGGCTCCGGTGCGCGTGCTGCTCGTGGAGGACAACGTGGTGAACCAGAAGGTGGGCAAACGGATGCTCCAGAAACTCGGATGCCAGGTGGATGTGGCTGAAACCGGGGAAGACGCCCTGATGGCCCTGGCCGACTTCGACTACCCGGTCGTGTTCATGGACCTGCAGATGCCCGGTATTGACGGACTGGAAGCCACGCGGCGCATCCGCAACGGCATCTGCGGCGAGCATCGACCGTGGATCATCGCCCTGACCGCCAATGCCACGACCGAGGACCGGAACCGGTGCCTGGAAGCCGGCATGGACGATTACGCGTCGAAACCGGTTCATCCATCGGTGTTGCGCTCGCTCCTGGAGCGGGCCGGGATGACGGTGGCTCCAATCAGTGCCGGAAGCAGTACGTTCACGCCGTAAAGCGCCAGGCTGGCGGCCACCAGCAGCGCCGGATCCCATCCCTGTACCGTCGCCCAGAACGCGGCGAGTCCTTCCCGGACGCCCAGGTCCGTGACCATGACGTTCGGGATGAATCCCTTGGCGGACAACACTATTCCGGCGCCGACCACCCGGTCCTGCACCGGTTCACGAAGGCCGAATGCCAGGAACAGGAGTGCGTACTGGGCAATCGTCACGCCGTAGCGCACCAGGAACAGCATCAACAGCACCCCCTGCTCGGACCCCGTCAGGCTGCGCGCGCCTGCCGGAACCCGGGACCGCAGGAACGGCAGTCGGCGCGCCAGGACGAGCATGACGTCCGGGTGCGCTCCCAGGAAGAACATGGCGGCGGCCAGCAGGATGCAGGCAATGCTTGAGGCCACGGGCCACGGAACGCCGAGGGAAGGCCCGGCCAACGGCAGCAGAGCCCCCAGGACAAACGGGTGGATGCTGAACCTCAACAGGAACTCCCGCGCCGCCGCGCCCATCCGGGCCGTGCGGTGTTCGGCCGGTCCCACCAGGATGCGCGGCGCCCATTCTCCGGCACGGGCCGGGGTGAAGACGCCCGCCGTATAGCCCAGCAGGATGGCAACGATCGACGTGCGCACGGGTTGGGTCCGGCCCACCAGGATATGCCAGATGCCCACGCTGCAGGCTACCGGAACCACCACCAGCGCCGTGGCCCAGGCCACCAGATCGGCCCGACCGGTCGAGAGCGCCCGCCAGATGGCGGCCGCATCCACCCACCACACCACGAGGCCGATGACGGCCAGGGTGACGGGAATCCGCAGCCAGCGGAGCGCGCCCAACAGCTTTACTTCGCCGCCGCGTCCTTCGCGTTCACGATCGAAGAGAGGGCGCTTTTCTCGACCCGCAGTTTCGTGTTGCTGTCCACCTGGACGAGCACGGAGGTATCGTCCACCTGGGTCACGCTGCCGTGCACGCCACCGATGGTGATCACGCGATCACCCTTGGCCACGGCCTCGATCATCTTCTTGCGCTCATCTTCCTTCTTCTTCTGCGGGCGGATGATGAAGAAGTAGAAGACGATGAAAATGAGGATGAGCGGGAGGAACATGGCCAGGGGATTGGCCTGTTCGCCGCCTGCCGGGGCTCCCAGAAGGAAAAGGTCGTACGCGGTCATTGATGCGGGTGATTGGACGAAAAGGATGCGACGAATAAACTATGCCGCAGACGACTATGCAAACAGGACGCGCAGGTAAAACATTGGCGAAACCAGTTTTCCGCGCTCCTGCATGTCCTCGAACATGATGCTGATGGCGTTCTTGATGTCCTCGGACCGGGCGGCTTTCTGGATGACCTTGTTCAGCAGCCACTGCCAGTTCAGGATGCGCTGCATGTTGTAGCTCAGGCGGAGCTCGTCCTGCAGCTGGTCCAGGACGCGCCGGCCGTACGCATCCAGGAATGCGCGGTCATACGTCTTGAGGCGGTGCGCCTCCAGGGCCCGCTCGGCGGCGTACATGCCGCTGACCATGGCGTTGCCAATGCCTTCGCCCGTGAACGGGTCAATCAGGCTCGCGGCGTCGCCCACCAGCATCCAGCCGTCTCCGGCCATCTGGCGGGGTTTGGATCCCAGCGGCAGTCCCCAGCCCTTGAGAGGGCCGACGCGCGTGGCGCCTGCAAAGCGCTCGCGGAAGCGGGGATGCGCCACTACCTCGTCCAGCAGGGGTTTCAGTTTCACGTCCCGCTTCTTTATGCGCGAGGACAACATGCCCACGCCCACATTCGCCCGGCCGCGGGACATGGGAAACATCCAGAAATAGCCCGGCAGGGACTCTTCCACGAAGTGCAGTTCAATGAAATTGTGCTCGTGGAAACCGGTCACGCCATCGTAGTAGGCGCGGATGCCGGCCACATAGTGGTCCTCGTCCAGCTGGTCCAGGCCCAGGTCGCGGACAATCACGGAGTAGGCCCCGTCGGCGCCGATAACGAGCGGCGCGCGGAATTCCGCGTCGGCGGTCCGGACGCCCACGGCACGGCCTCCCTCCCGGATGAGTCCCTTGACGTTCACGCCCTCGCGGACGTCCACGCCCGCCTGCTTGGCCATGTCCATGAGCGCGTTGTCGTACGTCACCCGGTCGCACACGAACCCGGGCGGTTTGGGCCGGCCCATGTCCCCGGTAAAGGGGATGGAAACTTCGGTCCCGTCGGGCGAACTGAACGTGGCGCCAAACGCCACCACGTTGTCCGTCTGCTTCACCTTGTCCAGCATGCCCAGTTCAGCCAGCACGTCAACCGACTTGCCGCTGATGGCGTCCCCGCAAATCTTGTCGCGGGGAAAGGTGTCCTTGTCCAGGAGGAGCACGTGCAGGCCACCCCGCGCCATGAGCGTGGCTGCCGTCGTACCGCCGGGTCCGCCTCCTACTACAATTGCATCATGCATGAACACGCACCGGAAAAAAACAACAAAGGGCAAGCGATCCGTATCGCGACGCTACAACCTCCTACCGCTGCTGCCTTCCGGCCCTGACGGAATTCAGAGGGAGCTGTCCGTACGGGACTTGCCCTTTGGAAGCTGCCCAACACGCGGAGCCGACCTTGGTTCCGGGGTCCATGTTGTAGATTGCGACGTTTCACACGGTCATCACGTCCCCATGCCTACGGAGCTCATCTGGTTGCCCATCCTGCCTGGACTGGTCTATGTCGTGGGCCTGACGGCGTTTGTTGTGGGGGATGCGATGAACCGGCGCCGAAGCCATCGTCTCGCCCGCGTGGACGTGGGCGAATCCGGCATGGCGCCTGCGCCTGTCGATGCGCCGCGAACCTCCGTCATCGTTCCCGCCCGGAACGAGGCTGCAGGTATTTCAGCCTGCCTCGAGTCCATCCTTGCCTGCGACTGGCCGCGCGGAAGCCTGGAAGTGGTGGTCGTGGACGACCACTCGACCGACGGGACGGCAGACGTGGTGCGGAGCGTCCAGGCGCGGCACCCGGACGTGGACATCCTGCTCGTCGAAATGGCCCTCGTCGCCGACGCGGCCGTTCCGCGCGGCCACAAGAAACGGGCGGTGGCCGAAGCCATTGCGCGTTCGACCGGGGACATCCTGCTCGTCACCGATGCCGACACCTCGGTACCGCCTGACTGGATCCGGCTCATGGTGGCGCACCTCGGTCCGGGCGTCGGGTGCGTGGCCGGCCCCATCGCTTACACAAATGGCGGCTGGCTCGGTCCGGTCGTGGCGCTGGAATATGCCGGTTTGCAGGGGATTGCCTCGGGCGCCATCGGGCTGGGGAGGCCCATCCTGAGTTTCGGCGCATCGAGTGGCTACCGGCGGGACGCCCTCCGGGACGTGGGGGGCTTCGACGGGCTGTACGGCGTATCGTCCGGGGACGATGCCCTCCTCATGCAGCGGATGGCCTACGAATCCGCGTGGCGCGTGGCCTGGTGCGCCCACCCCGGCGCCATCGTACGCACGGCCCCGCCGGCCACCGCGCAGGCCTTCTGGCAACAACGCCGCCGGTGGATAACGGGCACGGTCCATTACGCGCCGTCGGCCCTCGCGTACAGCCTGGCCATCTACCTGTTCATCCTGAGTCTGCCCGTGTACGCCGTTGGCGGCCTGTTCTGGCCTGTGCTGTGGGCACCGCTCGGCGTGGGCATGGGGCTGAAGGTGTTGGGAGAGGGCCTCATGCTGTTCCGGGCGGCCGGGTTCTTCGGCATCCGCCGGTCGTGGCCGCTCTTTCTGCCCGCCCAACCGCTGCAGATCGCCTACATCATCGGCGTCGTGCTCTCGGGGCTGACCAGGCCCATCCACTGGAAAGACCGCGCGCTCGACCGATGAAACCCACCCCCATCTCCAAAAGGACTCCGACGCTCGTGCATCACGTTCAGTCCCGGCTCGTGCGGGCCGCGTGCGGGTTGCCGGGCGTCGTGGGCCGGATTCCGGGCGCCGCGCTCCACCTGACCTTCGACGACGGCCCCGGTCCGGGCACCGACCGCATGCTGTCAATCCTCGCCGCACGCGACATCCAGGCCACGTTCTTCCTGTTGGGAAGTGCGTCGCGTGCCGATCCCGGCGCGGTCCGCGCCATCCGGTCCGCGGGGCATGCCGTGGGGGCGCACGGTATGGCGCACGTCGATGCGTGGCGGCATCCCCACCAGGCGCTTTTCGACATGACCGACGGATGTGCGCTTCTTGAAGACCTGCTCGGCGAACGGGTCTCGGTGGTGCGGCCGCCGTTCGGCCGGTTGTCGCCCGGGGTCTGGCGTTGGGCGCGCGGTTCGGGCCGCAGCGTGATGCTCTGGGACGTGGATACCCGCGACTATCTGGTGTTGGCGCAGATTACGCCGCTTCTCCGCCCCGGAAGCATCCTGCTCCTGCACGAAAACGCGACCGCATGGGCGGAATCGGATGCGGGTGCCTGGCTGGATGCCCTGCGGCAGGCCGGTTGGACCTTCCAGGGAGGAGGAACGCCATGATGGTGGCTGGAATCGTGGTCCTGTTGGCTGCTGTCGCCATCCGGCTGGAATGGTGGTGGGGCCTGCGCCGAGCCGGTACGGTGCGCCATGATTTGGCATCTCCAAATGAACGTGGCCTCCCGGAACCGGACCCCGCCGAATCCCGACTCCCCGCCGGCATCAGTGTAGTGGTCGCGCTCCGCAACGAAGCGGCGAACGTGGACGGACTCATGCGGGCGCTCCTGCAGCAGCGCGTTCCGCCGGACGTTGAACTGGAATTCGTGCTGGTGGACGATGGCTCAACCGATCCCACCCGCGCCCACCTGGATGCCTGGCTCGAACGGGACCCCCGTATCCGGGTGCCGGACACGGCCGGCGCTGGAAGGCCGGGAGTCGGCGCGGGAAAAAAAGCCGCCCTGACGGCCGGAATCAGCGCGGCCCGGTTCGAGCGCCTGGCCTTCACCGATGCGGACGCCCGACCGGGTCCGGATTGGCTCGGGGTGCTGGCCGCGCAGGCCGCGGCCGCGCCCCGAGCGGTGTTCGTTGGTCAGGCCCCCCTCACGGCCGAGGCTCCGGCAACCCTGCTGGGCCGGTATCAACGCTACGATTCGCTCCTCACCGATCTCTGGGCGGCGGCCGCCCTCGGACCGCCCCCGCCATCCACCCCTTTTGGGGTTTACGTCCGGTGGCCCCCGTGGCCCTGCTGGGGGCGGCGGCGCCGGCGCCCCCCCGCCGCCCAGAGATCGGTGAGGAGCGAATCGTAGCGTTGATACCGGCCCAGCAGGGTTGCCGG